>QIAR01000207.1 GCA_003225595.1 Acidobacteriota bacterium
ACGTTGAGCACGCCCAGCAGCTTGTCGCCGTAGGTGATGGGAATGCAGAGCACGGCGCGGGACTCGGGAAGCACGGCGAGCAACGGTCCGTCGCCGGTTTTCTGCACCAGTGCGCTCTCGCCGGTGCGGGCCACGCGTCCGAGAATGCCGGCGCCAAGAGGAATGCGTTTCCCCATCGCCTTGGCGGTAGCGCCTGCTTCGGCTTTGATCTCGATGTCTTTGGTGATGTAATCCAGGATTCCTATGCCGATGTGGTCGTAACGAAAGTTCTTCTGAATCTCGGCGACAATTTCGCCGAGCATTTGCTCGGCAGATTCGCTCGATATGGCTGTCTTGGAAATATTGTTCAAAAAACCGAGTTGATGAGAGCGCCGCTGCTCTTCGGCGAACAGGCGGGCATTCTCTACCGCGACCGAAACCTGGCCAGCCGCAGTCCGCATGACTTCCAGGTCGCGCGGTTCGAAAGCGTACTCACGCTCCATGCTCATGGCGGCCATAACGCCAGCCGGTTTGCCGCCGAGCAAAATCGGAGCAGCGCAGAAGCACTTGGCGGGTCTTCCGGGAACAAAAGTCACACCCAGGTGTTCGCGGGCTTTCTCCACATCGGACCGTAATAGCAGCGGCTGCCCGGTGCGGATGATGTGCTCAGTCAACCCATTGCCCAGTTTGCGAGAGCGCTTGGGCAGCACATGACCCTTTTCGACTTCCAGTTCAAACGTGATCTCGTCGTCTTCCTGGAAGGCGATGTAGAAGTTGCTGGTGTCAAAAATCTGTCCGAGTTCTTTCTGGATGGTGCGCAGGACTTCGTCCTGGTTAAGGCGCGAACTAATTGCCTGGCCGATCTGGGTTAAGAGTTCATACTCTTTGGTACGCCGCTGCGCGTCGTGCACTACGACATAGTTTTCGAGTGTGAGGCCGATTTGCAGGGCGAGCCCGATCAGCAGACGGAGGTTTGAAGATCCGAACAGGCGACGCTCGGCATGCGGGAACAAGATGACGCCGAAATTGTGTTCCCTTGTCTGAATGCTGACCGCGGTAACGTTACGGATGTTTTCCGCTGCGAGTACCACCTTGAATTGCTCGAAGCGGCCGCCAGGGAAAGCAGGCAGGGGTTCGGCCATTTCAGGTACGCTGCGAAAAGTGACAAATCCGCCTCGACGGTAGGCCAAATCGCAGATGTAGTCTCCGGCGCCGCCTTTTTCGAGCCTGGACAAAAGCTCGGGAGAAAAACCGCGCTGCACCGAAGGCAAAATGCTGCGCCATGACTCGGCGATCAAGATGACGGCACGCCGTGTGGGCAAGGGAGCAATCAGCCGGTCGAGAATGCTCTGGAGGCTGGGCACAAGGTCCGCGGCAGAGAGCAGCCGGCGCGGGTCCACCCCCAGAGTGGAAAAGGCCAGCGCATTTTCCTGGACGGCATTGCGCTCGTTTTCAAACAGGACCATCACCATCGCGATCCCCAGCAGCATCTGGGGAATCGGTCCCAAGAGATGTCCGAGGCTTCCGAACTTCTGTAAGAACGGGTTCTGAAATTCACCAGACCCCATGAGCACTGCCCATAGTGCAAGCGACACAGCCAGCAAGCGGAAAGCGAGTGAACCCTTTTGATAGGCGTAGCGATAGAAATGGAAGGAACAATACAAGAGGATGGCGGCGAGACCAAACTCAAGGCGGTAGTGGGGCTGAGGCAGAACTTCGGAACGGAAGACTCCTCCTACCAGGTGGACGCGCAGGTTCCAAACAGCCAGGCCAACCCCTGCCGTGGCAAGGGCGACATCGTGCCATCGTAGGCGGAACCTCTCGCGGATCAGGCGCGTAGAAACGAAAATGCATAAAGCCATCGCCACCAGCAATAGCGAACCAAGAAAATACACCGCACTCGAAAAATACACGCTGCTCGATGGGGCGCGAAGAAAAATCCAGGCATCCGTCCCATAATGTAAGGTGTAGGCCGCCCATCCCAGTTGCCAAGCGCGAAAGTAGGCTTGACGGCTTTGAGCGTGCAGGTAGGTGAACAGGAGGAACAGCAGGAAGGCGACGACGCCCGGGATAATCACCAAACTATTTGCGACGCTGTTCATGGCGCGGGAACACAGCTCCCTGTCGGCCGGTTACAAGCCTAACTAGGGAAGTTCGCCTCTCATGTTTTCACACGAGAAGCAGTTAGACAATAGGGTTGCAAATTCCGCGGGAGAATTTCGAGCGCGTCGGTTGGCTGAACTGAATCAACGCGTTCCGGCCACCTTGCCGACGCTGTTTGCTTGACGTAGTTTTTTGTTCAAACGTAACATCAGAGCATTGGTTACGTATCATGGCGGGTTTCCCCAGCACTCAATCTGAAGTAACCAGTTTGGCTGAGGCGGCGCCGCGTGTCCGTTTCGCTCCATCGCCCACGGGTTACCTACACGTGGGTGGGGCCCGCACCGCGCTATTTAACTGGCTGTTCGCGCGACATCACCATGGGACATTCATTCTGCGCATTGAGGACACCGATATCGAGCGTTCCACGAGCGAGATGGTGGAGGGCATCTTGCAGGGCATGCGCTGGCTGGGACTAGATTGGGATGAGGGTCCGTATTTTCAGACGCAGCGGATGGATTTGTACCGGCAGACTGCGGCGAGGCTGATCGCGTCCGGACACGCATACTACTGCTTCTGCACGAAGGAGGAGTTGGAGCGGAAGCGTGCCGCGGCGCTGGCTGATGGGCGTTCGGCAAAATATGAAGGTATCTGTCGTGGAGTGCCACGTGAAGAGGCGGCCAGGCGCCGAGCTGCAGGGGAGTCTGCCGCAGTCCGCTTTGCCGTGCCGGAAACAGGAAGCACATATTTCGATGATGCAGTGTTGGGACGGGTGGAGTTCGCGAATAATGAAGTCGAAGATGTCGTGCTGCTGCGTTCCGACGGCGCCCCGACCTATCACCTGAGCGTGGTGGCCGATGACATCGACATGCGGATCAGCCACATCATTCGCGGCTCCGACCACATCTCCAATACCCCCAAGCAGGTGATGCTTTACGAGGCGCTGGGCGAGCCGATGCCGGTTTTTGCGCATGTGCCGTTGATTCTAGGGCCTGACAAAACGCGGCTCAGCAAGCGCCATGGTGCCACGAGCGTGATGGCTTATCGCGACCAGGGCATCGTGCCGGAAGCGTTCCGCAATTTTCTCGCACTCCTGGGGTGGGCACCGCCGGGAGGCACCGCGGGAATTTTGGGCGACGCGGAACTCATCCGGTTGTTCGACTTGGATGGAATTTCAAAATCGAATGCTATTTTCGATCGCGCCAAGCTGGATTGGTTCAATAGCGAACATATTCGCGCCTTCTCGGCGGAAAAACTGTTGCCGCTGGTCGAGGTGGAATGGAAGAAGGCCGGAATCGAGCCCGACCTCATGGATCGGGACTGGCTGCTTCGCACCATCGATCTGGTGAAGCCGCGGGCCCGCAATCTGAGAGATTTCGCCACCTTGTTCCGCGCGTATTTCACCGATTCATTCGAGGCCGATCCCGCGGCGGTGGAGAAGTTTCTGAAAGATGAAAATGTGCGCCAGATGCTGGTCGAACTGGGCGGACGCTATGCTGCTTCGGAAGACGGCTTTAGCGAGCAGGAAACAGAAAAGCTGCTGTACGACTTTGCCGCGGAAAAGGAAATGAAAGCCGGCCCGCTGATCAACGGCGCGCGCGTGGCATTGACCGGGCAAGGCGTCGCGCCAAGTCTATTCGCGGTTATGGCAATGCTGGGAAGAGAGCGCACAGTCAGCCGCCTGAAAGCGGCGCAGGAAATGGCTGCCCGCGCCATGAACCAGGAAGTGTGAATCGCATGCGCCCGCTTGCCTCGGCGCGACGAGAATTTGGCTGAAACCTCGCAGCATCTTGATTTCTGCATCTCCACTCTCTCGATTCCCATCTATACCCATGTCCATCGCACTTCTCCTGCGGACCACAAAGTCTGCCTAGAATCTCATCCGACATTTCCCACAAAGGATGGAAAGATGTCTTCCATGAAAGCCGTGCAAGTCAGTAAGCCAGGCGAAAATTTTGAAGTAGTTGAGCGCCCGATCCCTGAGCCCGGACGCGGGCAGGTGCGGATCAAGGTCGAAGCCTGTGGCATCTGCCACAGCGATGCCCTGGTGAAAGAAGGACTCTGGCCGGGAATCCAGTATCCGCGCGTGCCGGGGCACGAGATCGCCGGGCGCGTCGACGCGGTTGGACCCGATGTAACCAACTGGAAGCCGGGCCAGCGTGTGGGCGTCGGCTGGCATGGCGGACACTGCTTCAAATGCGACCCCTGCCGCCGTGGCGACTTCCTTCTTTGCCAGTTTGGCAAGATCACCGGCTTCAGCTTCGATGGCGGTTACGCCGAATACATGGTCGCGCCTGCCGAGGCCGTGGCCGCGATTCCCGATGACTTGCCCGCCGACGAGGCCGCCCCTCTGCTTTGCGCAGGCATCACTGTTTACAACTCGCTGCGCAATTCGGGAGCGCGTGGGGGCGACCTGGTAGCTGTTCAGGGCATCGGCGGGCTGGGTCACCTGGGTATTCAATACGCGCGCCAGATGGGCTTTCGTACCGTTGCGATCGGTCGCGGTGGGGACAAAGCAGCGCTGGCCAGAAAACTCGGCGCGCACGAATACGTGGATACCGGCGCTAGTGCTCCCGCCGAATCTCTGCAAAAGCTCGGAGGCGCGCGCGTGATCCTTGCCACCGCGCCCGATTCGAAGGCGATCTCGGCTTTAGTCGATGGACTGGCAGCGAATGGCAAGCTGGTGATCGTCGGAGCCACTCCCGAGCCCCTCACCATCACTCCGCTGCAACTCATCGGCGCACGCCGTTCCATTCAGGGATGGCCCTCCGGCACCGCCAAAGACTCCGAGGACACGATGCAGTTCAGCACGCTGACGGGGGTCCGTCCGATGATCGAGCGCTACCCACTGGAGAAGGCCGCCGAAGCGTACGATCAAATGATCAGCGGCCGGGCGCGGTTTCGGGTGGTGCTGACCATGGGTGTGTGAAGTTCGCGTCAAAAAAATCCGAGATACTTCCCGCCTGCATCGCGGGCAGGGCAGCGGAGTGTACAATGCTTGCTGATCGAGGTTAACGAGAAAATCTCGATTAGATGCATCCAACTGATGTCCAAGTATTTGTGCCTCTTCGTGCTGTGTTTGGCTCCTTGCTTTGATTTGTGCAGCGTTTACGCTCAGACGCCCTCCAAACCAGCTCCCTCCAAACCCGATTATTCCAAAGAACCAATCGTCATTGAGCAGGATTCTACGAAGGTGGTCTTCGAGAATGACGGCACAAGCACCCGCCAGTCCGCTGCCCGAATCCGAATCCAGTCTGACGCCGGACTGCAGCGATATGGCGTGCTCACCTTTCCCTATCAGAACTCGACTGAGAGTGTTGACATTGCCTACGTTCGAGTAATCAGGTCGGACGGTGCCGTGGTGTCTACTCCGGCAGACAACGTCCAGGACATGCCTGCGGAGATCACGCGCGCAGCCCCTTTTTACAGCGATCTGCGGGAAAAGCACGTCGCGGTCAAAGGCTTGAGGCTGGGAGACGTGCTCGAGTTCAGTGGTCACTGGCACTGCGCAAAACCGCTGGCCCCTGGCCAGTTCTGGTATGCGTTCAACTTCTCTCACGACGCCATTATTCTGAAGCAGGAACTGCAAATCAGCGTGCCTCGTGATCGCCCGCTGAAGTGGAAGAGCCCGGATCTGAAGCCGCTAATCACCGAAGAAGGCATGCGCCGAGTGTTCACGTGGACAAGTTCCCAACCCGAACGCAAGCCATCGGAGGAGGACCAGAAGGAGCAGGAAGAGAACATGTACCGGGCGGCCCGCGGTCAGCTTCGTCCTCCCGAAGTCCAAATCTCCAGCTTCAAAAGTTGGGAGGAAGTAGGCCGCTGGTACGGCAGCCTGCAACAGGAACGCGTCAAGCCCACAGCGGAGATTCGTTCCAAAGCAGACGAGCTCACCAAAGACGTAAGCAACGAAGATGCAAAGCTTCGCGCCATTTACAACTATGTCGGCACACAATTTCGCTATATTGGCATTGCATTCGGCATCGGTCGTTATCAGCCGCACTCCGCGGTCGAAGTGCTGAACAATCAATACGGGGATTGTAAGGATAAACACACTTTGCTCGCTTCTCTGCTCGATGCTGCAGGGATCAGGACGTATCCCGCGCTCATCAGTTCCGCGCACGAAATCGACCCTGATGTGCCTTCGCCCGGCCAGTTCGACCACTTAATCAGCGTGGTACCACGAGGGAAAGAATTCCTGTGGGTCGATACCACTCTGGAAGTGGCGCCGTTTGCATATTTGATTACGGCGTTGCGCGACAAACAAGCGCTCGTAATCCCAGAAGATGGGCCGCCAAAGCTGATGAGGAGCCCCGTCGACCCTCCCATCAAGGCGTCACAAACGTTTCAGATCAGGGCAAGAATGACGCCGGCACGCTGGAGGGCAAAATTGAGCGCACGGTCCAGGGCGACGACACCGAGGTTTTGATTCGGAGCGCCTTTCGCCGCGTGCCTTTACCTCAGTGGAAGGAGCTCATCCAGCAGATATCCTACAGGTCCGGTTTTGCCGGCGATGTGAGCGACGTAACTGCAGGCTCACCTGAAACAACCAGTGAGCCCTTCCGCTACGCCTATAGCTACACGCGCAAGGATTATCCTGACTGGTCTGACCGACGCATCAGTTCCCCACTTCCTCCGATTGCTTTACCACCACTGCCCGATCATGACGTCAAGCCCTCTCATCCCATATGGTTGGGCTCGCCCGCAGAAGCGCGTCTTGAATCGCGTGTGGAGCTGCCGAAAGGCTATGTGCCGAAGCTTCCCAGAAATGTGGACCTCAAGGAGGACTTCGCGGACTATCACGCATCCTATGCAGTCAAGGATGGTGTGCTCACCACGCAGCGTGTCTTCATCGTGAAGCTTCGCGAGGTGCCCGTTAGTGAATATGAGGCATACAAGAAATTCAGTAAGGCAGTGGCTGACGACCACGAACTGTATATCCCCCTTCTTTCCTCCGGTATGGCGTCCGCGACTGCAGATTCGTACCAGAGTGAAATTTGGCTTCTGCCGTACAGCGAGGATCCTAAGGCGGCGCGAGCCTACGACGACGCGCGGGACGATTACCAGAGGAATGATACGCAAGGCGAGATAGCCGCCCTTAAGCGGGCGGTCGAGATCGATCCCAAGTTTATCCGCGCGTGGCTGTGGCTAGGCGAAATACACAAGTTCATGCGCCAGTCCGACTCCGCATTGCAGTCGTACCGCAAGGCCATCGAAGTCGATCCTCAGCAAGCGGTGAGCTACAAGGCACTCGGATTCACACTCATGGGAATGGGCAAGTTCGAAGACGCCCTCCCCGTCTGGCAGGAATTGATCAAGGTTGCTCCCAATGATATTGCAGGGCCGATGGGCCTCGGCTCGTCCCTGCTCGGCTTGAAGCGCTACGGTGAAGCCGCTTCCGCCCTGGAGTCGGCGATCAAACTGAATCCCGAACGAGCCGGCCTTCACGCGCTTTTGGGCGGGGCTTACCTTCATGGCGGTGAAGAAGATAAGGCGATTGCTGCATATCAAAAGGCTCTCGAACTGGATTCCCAGCCGGTGATGTTCAACTATATCGGGTACGAACTAGCCGATGCGAATAAGAACTTATCCATGGCGTTGGAATACGCTGAAAAAGCAGTCCGCCAGGAGGAAGAAGCTTCGCAGAACGTAAAACTCTCGGCGCTGCAGATCGAAGACCTCGATCACACCTCCAGTATCGCCGCCTTTTGGGATACGCTCGGCTGGGTACACTTCCGGAAAGGAGACCTCGATCAGGCCGAGAAATATCTGAATGCTGCCTGGACGCTCTGGCAAAACGGGCTGGTGGGAGATCATCTCGGGCCAGGTTTATGAGAGGCAGAAGAAGAAGGGAGCCGCTATCCACACTTATCGGCTCGCTCTAGCCGCGTCCTCAGGTTCCCCCCGCGACAAGGTATTCGTGGACGAGGTCCACAAACGGCTCGAAGGCCTGGGCGCGAATTCCTGGAAGCCACTGTACGGTACCTACCCCGGAGGCGACGAACTCAGCCGGATGCGCACAATTAAGCTTCCGCGTTTGATACCGGGAACGGTCAGCGGCGAAGTTTTTTTGCTTCTCGGGCCGCGATCTAAAGTCCAGGATGTCAAGTTCATCAGGGGATCGGACGAGCTGAAATCGGCCATAAGAGCGTTGAGTTCAACATCCATCAACCAGCCGTTCCCTGATGACGGTCCTACACACTTGGTGCGTCGCGGGATACTGGGTTGCTACTCCGCCACAGGGTGTAGCCTGGTTTTGCTGCCACTCGAGTTAGTGCGCTCGGTCGACTAGGACGCATCGGCTGCCCAATGCAGAAGCAGCCCGCCTTTGAGACGCTATGGTTGAAGCCGTCCCAACACGCCGGATGCCTTAGCTTTTTGCGCACTTTTTGCAAAGGGCTGGGTTGGTCTCAACGCCTCACAGCTTTCTTCTTCGGTCTCCCGCCTAGCCTTCCGTTGGCTTTGGAAGCGGCTCTCTTCGCCGCGCTTCTGGACTTGCCTCCAATTTGACCGAGCCTGGATGCCATCCAGCGCTTCGAGCCAAGGAAGCCTTCTAACAGGCCGGGCAGGTAGAGGTCTGCATCCAGCTTGGGAAAGTGAATCCCGAAGCCCGATGGACTGATCTCGATTTCTTCAAGCTGCGATGGCTTGGCATTTTCCAAGCCTTGCGCATCGCGTGGCGAGAAACTCAGGTCCAAGTTTGAGCTGAGATGAATTACGATGCGTCCGCTGGCGCGGTCATAGTGCGCGGCAATGGCCCTGGGGATTGCCGCCTGCCGGTCCTTAGCACGCCGGTTCGCCAGTTCGAAATTGTCACAGATTGCCATGAATGCTCTCCCATGCTCCACATAGCGCTGCAAGATGATTCCTTAACACTCTTTCGATATGTGTGACTTCACGCCGTGAGAATCCGTAGTTTTCCCGAACCTCTACAGGCCCTGCCGGGCAGTTCAAGTTGAACACCGCTTCATAACCCCTTCCGATCACGTGCACGTGAT
>QIAR01000208.1 GCA_003225595.1 Acidobacteriota bacterium
AAAACTTGCCAAGATGCTGCCCGTCAGTGCTCCTTTTCACTGCTCGCTGATGAAACCGGCTCAGGACCGCCTCGCTGCTGACCTGCACGCTATGACATTTCTTGATCCGGCGGTGCCTGTGGCGTGCAACGTCGATGCAGAACTCGTCGAAGATGCAGATAGGAGCCGCGACGCCCTTATTCGCCAAGTCACGGGATCGGTGAAATGGGAACAGGGCATGCGGTTGCTGATCACCAAAGGCGTGCAGGCTTTCGTTGAGGTGGGGCCCGGTAGAGTTTTGTGCGGGCTGATGCGCCAAATCGAACGATCGAAGACCTGCCTTACTGTTGGGGATGAAGCATCGCTGCAGAAAACGTTAGAACAGTTGGCAATAGCTGGGACCTGAGTGCGTTGGGGCTATCCTAACTTGTAGCGCTTGAGCTTGGCGGCGCTTAAGACAACTGACACCGCACCGCTCCTCGTTACTGTCGCGATGAAGGGAGCCGGATTGCCGATCGCGACTCGACTAATCTTCCGAATGGCGTGGACAAAGATGGATGCCATTTCCTGACCCTGAATGCCACTGGCGGTAAGTTTGAATACCCGAACGTTGGACCTGGCGATAGCTGTTATTTCCAGGAGTCTGTTGTGAAACCGCCTGTCTTTAGTGAGGACTATCCATCGTCTTTTCCCAACTTCCGGGAGCCATTCTTGATCCTTCGCATCTGGCGCAAAGTGGTCGTCATGCACCTCGGCAAGGACACCTGCGTTTCTCAGTGCCCCAGCAACCGTCTGTTTTCCAAGGGACCTGTCCAGAAAAAAGGTGAGAGGCTCAGGCTGCTTCAACTTGAAGCTCGCAGCGTATTGCTTCTTCGATATCCAAATGCGGGCGACCGTAATCTTCGGCTAGTTGTTCAACCGATTCTCCAGCCTTGTAACGCTCGGCAATGATACCTGTCGGAACACCGGTCCCGACTAGCACCGGTCGTCCGAATGAGACGGAAGGATCAATCATGACGGCTTTGGGTTCGTCTGGCTGTCGCTTTCTCGTGAACGGGTATAGGCGGATCGCGACCCCTGAGGCATTCCGCTCGATCCGTCGAAGATGCGCTTGGAGCAATTGGCGCATTGCCATCTGCCCCGAACGAGTAATGTTTATAAGCCGACCGTACTCCTGAATGAAGAGATCGAGCCCATCAGTCTCGAACCTATGGTCCGCTAGAGGATGTTGAGAGCTAAACTGCGTCCTCAAGTAGTCGATAGCCACACGTACTTTATCCAGCGGTATTCGGTGCTCGCGGCGGATGGCATCCAAGACATGCGCCTCAATCAAATTGACAAAGGACAAAACTGGGGGATGGGTTTTTGCCACTGTGATGACGGGTCGGAAGAATCTCTTGCCAGCTTTGGTTGGATACGGGCGCCCCGCCACCCAAGACCAAACAGTGGCGCGAGGGATCAATAGGTAGTGAGCTGCTTCAGGCGCGGTGTATGCCGGGAGATCACGCGCATCCCTATTCCCGTAGACACTGAATACCTTCGCCCTCACGGCAAGAGTATAGCACTCGTTCCGACCGCCCTTTGCGGTTACACAGTCGATTCTCAGAACGGCGAAAACGTCAGCGTTTTATCCGACTTCTGCACCCACAAGCGGGCATGTTCGGAGCGATTGTTAACGATCACTTCCACGATCACTCCGCTGCCTCCGCCCTTGGGATTCGCTGAGCCATAGACTTTATGTGACTTGATCAGTCCCCACTCCCCGCCCGGGCCCCAGTCGCGATAAAACTCGTTGAAAGGATACTGCGAGTATTTCTCCGCATGCTGATTCCACTGGGCATCGTGCATCCAGATGCCGTATCCCGTTTCGTAGTCGCCTCGTTGCAGCACGCTGAAGAAATTGTCGACGACGCGCTCCTCCGGCCAATTGCGGTACATCCATGCGAGCCAGGTAACAATGAGGATCAAGACGACAGCGGAAGCGACCTGGTTTCTCCGTCGCCGATCGCGCGCCGGATCGTATTCTCGGGCATCCAGCAGGGTCATAACTCTAGGATAACGGATACTCGCGGATTGCAAAAAGTTCCCAAAAAACATCGGGTGATTTGGTGATCGAGTAATTTGTAATTAAACCAGGCCAGGTTCTCCAAGCCCTCACAAAAATTTACCCGATTACCAAATTACTCAATTTCCAATTTCTCCTACAGCGTTCTCTTAAACAGCGGTGTCGCAATGCTCAGAGTAACGAACGCGAAGATCGACAGATACAGCATGTCGGGCCAGATGGCTGCGAGACTGGCTTCCTTCAGCAGCAGCGCCTTGAACCCATGAACGGCGTAAGTAAAGGGATCGGCCTTGGCGATGGCGCGCAGCCACACGGGAAACGCCTGAATCGGATAGATCGAACCGCTGGGAAAGAAGAGCAGCGTGTTGAGGATCCCGAACATGGCGCGCGGCACCAGCGGATCCTCTATGCGGACCATCAGCAGAAACATCATGGTGTTGAAGGCCAGCGAGGTCAGCACGATCATCACAGTCAGCCCGAAGATAGTGACGAAATCGAAAATCGTACTCACGCCTGCCACAAAAGAACCGATTATCGTAATGATGACCCCGGTCATGACCGCTTTGATCGCACCTGCCAGGTTCAGCCCAAATACGAGTTCGGACTTCGTGATCGGTGTTACCAAATAACCTTCGTGTACACCGCGAGCTTTATCGTCGATGTACAACATGCCCCCGCCGATCATCACGGAGACAAACATGGCCAAGGTAATCGAGCCGGGCAGCAGGTATTTCATGTACTCGATGTAGGGATATAGTTCCACGATATCGAGCGCGGTCTGCTGCAGGATGCGCGGCTCGACGGTTGGCTGATTCAGCGCGTTGGTCAGCTCGGTGAGCTCTCCCTCCAGCGTGGAGCTCATGAAATTATCGCTGTTGTCCACGATGAGCGCGATGCGGGGGTGATTGTCCTCGTACACCCGGCGCGAGTACTGCGGCGGAATAATGACCGCGCCCTGTATGTTGCCATTGCGCACGTCCTCCATCGCCTTTTTGTCGTCGTTGTAATAAATGGGAACGAAGGTGCGAATATTGGCGCGCACCGAATCAAACGCTTCGCGGATCTTCAGAGCCTGTGTACCGCCGTCCTGATCGACGATGCCGAGTTTTGCGTCGCGAATCTTCCCCCCAAACGCGTTACCCAGGATGATGAGCTGAACCAGGGGGAAGACCATGGACACCATCATGAGTGCCGGTGAGCGGAAGAACTTGCGCATCTCGCGTTCGACGATGGCCAGCATGCGGTTCATGGCTGCACCCCCGGGCTGGGCGGCATGACGAAGCCATAAGCCTTGACCAGCTCATCCCGCAGCTGCCGGCCCGTGTAGTGGACGAACACGTCATCCAGCGTGGTGTTTTGTACTGATAGCGACTTCACCGATACCCCTGCTTCTACTGACATCTCGACAAGCTCCGTGGTCGTGCGCGAACCGTTGCCGGTCAGAACGCGGTACATCCCTGCGCCCAGGTGTTGCACTGAAGTCACATCGGAAAGGCCGCGCAGCTTCTCTTCCCAGTCCGCCGGCGCATTATCAAACTGCACTTCGATTACATTCGTCCCTGGCACACTCGCCTTGAGAGCGACCGGCGAGTCCAGCGCCACCAGCTTGCCATGGTCCACGATTGCGATTCGGTCGCACAGGCGGTCGGCTTCGTCCATGTAGTGGGTCGTAATGAGGATGGTGAGCTGCCGGTTCTTTTTGATGTTGGTCAACATTTCCCACACGGCCACACGGGAAACCGGATCGAGCCCGGTGGTCGGCTCATCGAGAAAGAAAATACGCGGGCTGTGTACCAGTCCCCGGGCGATCTCCAAACGCCGGCGCATGCCACCCGAAAGAGTTTTGGTCTGCGCGTTGCGCCACTTGGTCAGATCTACGACTTCGAGCAGTTCGTCAACTGCCTGTTTCCGCTTCTTTGCGGGCACATCATAAAGCTTGGCGTAGATGTTCAGGTTTTCTTCGACCGTGAGATCGAGATCACTGGTCAGCGCCTGCGGGATTACGCCAATGGCACGCCGAACCGCATCCGGCTCCTTTTGCACATCATGTCCAGCGATGCGCGCCGTGCCTGCGGTAATTGGGATCAGCGTGGTCATCATCCGGATGAGGGTAGATTTGCCGGCGCCGTTCGGCCCCAGCAGCCCGAAGATCTCGCCTTCTTTCACATCGAAGGAAACATCGTTAACCGCGGTGAAGTCACCGTATTTCTTGACGATGCGCTCCACCTCGATGGCATTGGGAACGGCAGCGCTTGCGGATGCACCATTGCCGCTGCCGAAACCTGCCCCAGCTTCGGCGCCATTGTTACGCGAATTGAAATCGGCAATCATGGATGGCCCACCGCCGCCTGCTTTTCAGCTGCCCCTTTAACCTGATCGGGCGAGACTAACACTTCCGCGGTCATGCCCGGCACGTAAGCGCCTTTCGGGTTGTCCAAACGCACCTTCAAGACGATGGTTTTGATATCGCGCTTGCGGCGGCTTACGTCACGCTGCGTGGCGAAGTCCGCTTCGGCGGATTTGAAAAATACTTTGCCGCTGGTGATCGTGCCCCCAGGCAAGCGGACGCGCAGCGTGTCTCCCAACCCGATGTGATCGGAGTAGGTCTCTGGAATAGCTGCGCGAACCCAGGTATCGCCGAGGTCCACAATCGTGACGATGGGCTGGCCCGGATTCACGACTTCCCCCTCACGCGCCGCTCGGACGGAAATTGTCCCGCTCACCGGCGCGTCAATTTGGGTGTAACCGAGACGCACTTCCGCTTGCTTCCGTTGTGCTTCGGCAGTGGCTACTTGTGCGCGTGTGGCCGCTACCGTGCTCTGAGCCGCGCGCGCCTGGTGCGTGTTGGCAATCGCCGCGTTCAGGTCGGCTTCCGCTGCGTGAACTTGATCCTTCAACGACTGCACCGTTGCCTGTTGCGCCTTGAGATTGCTTTCCGCCTGGACGCGCTCCTGTTCCGAGGCAACGCCCTGCTTGGCTAGCTCAATGATTCGCTGGCTGTCGCTTTGCACCCGCTGCAACATGGCTTCCGCCTGGAGCAATTGCGCGCGCGTGGCTTGCAATCGTGCTTGCGCGTTGGCGACACTACTGGAAGTTGTACCCTGCGTGGCTTCTTGCGTAGCCCGCGTCTCGGCAACTTTCGATCGCAGACTGGCGATCGTGGCCGCTGCCGCGCGCTCCTGTGCCTGCAATTCCGATGGGTCGAGAATCGCGATCGGATTACCCTGTTTGACCTGGGTTCCTTCATCCACCAGCAATTTCGCAATGCGCCCTTGAATCTGAGAGCTCACAATCACCTGATTGGAATCCACCGTCCCGATGAGCACCAGATCCTTAGAGCGGGGCGTCGAGGCGAAGTAATAAATCAAGGCGACCAGGCACAACACGCTAAGCAGAATAAGGAACTTATTACGGGCCTTCACTGGCGTTCTCCTTCTGCCGCTGGCCAGAATGCCGGAACAAAGCGGCGGAAATGAAATCCAATACTGCAGCCCGGCGCTCCGCTACCCGCTCCGGTGCCATGGGATCGAATTGGGCCATGATCTGCATCACCGGGGCGGTGCTGAAGTAGAAAACAACCAGAGCGACGATCGATGGAACGAAATGCAGGGGATCGACTGGACGAAACTCCCCCGCAGCAATACCCTGATGCAGGATTTGCGATACCTCGCTGTAGATGGGCCGGAAATATTCCTCGACGATGTGCTTGAGATGAGGCGATCCGCCCCGCCCCGCCCGCATCATTTCACGCTGCACCAGCTTCGGGTAGAGGGGATTGCCGGCAATGAAATCGAAATAGGCCCCCACATATGCGAGTACCTTATCGCGAGGCGCAGACTCGCTCTGCAGAGCTTGCAGTACCACTAGTTTCAAATTGCTGAACACGTAGTCCAACACCGCGCCGTAGAGAGTTTCCTTGTCCTTGAAGTAGTAATAAAGCAGCGCCTTGTTGACATGGGCAGCCTGAGCGATGGCATCGGTGCGCGCTCCCGCGATACCGTGCTCTGCAAACTCACGCACTGCTGCCTTCAGTATGGCGGCCCGGCTCTCCTCGGGCTGTCCGCGGGATCCCAAACGCGGCTTGGAAGAGGCGGTTTTCATGGCAATCGTTGGTTAATTAACTAGTTAGTTAGATTATCAGATCGCAGTTTAGATGCACAAGTTCTTCTTGGCAGCTCGTGCTCCGCAAAAGCGCTCTCAAATCGCGCTTTTTTTAAATTGTTGCAATGCCTCATCGATAAGAGCGAAGGCGTTGTCAAGGACAGGGTTTCCTGGGGCGGTGCGATGAGCACCGCCGCGTCGCCAGAAAGTTGAGGACCAGAACTCTGGGAAACGCATCTTGAATCACTCAGCGGTGGACGAGTCGTTCCACCATCCCTTGTTTGGACGAGCACGATTCGACCTAGTTAGTCGGCCATGATTCTTCCCTTCGGACATCCCCCTCACGCGACACGGGAGCGCCCAATCAACACCTATCGTCTAGCTTTCGCCGACCAGGACAACCGCGCGGAATGACAGCTTCCACACCTATACTTGGGATACTGATGGACATCCGGTGACTATTGATACCGTGGGCCTGACCTACGATGCTCTTGGTCGCATGATTCAACAGAATCGCGCAGGAGTGTATACACAAATTCTCTACAGTCCAGTCGGGAAAACAGCGATCATGAGTGGTCAGACGCGGAAGACAATCAACCTCCCGTTGCCGGGAGGGGCCACAGCCGTATACGATACGACGTTTGACTACCGTTACGGCGATTGGCTTGGCAGCTCACGCTTTTCCTCTACCACCAGCCGCACCAAGTTCTCTGACGATGCCTACGCGCCTTACGGAGAGACCTACGCTGAATCCGGCACGGTCGACCCTAGTTTCACGGGAAATGATCAGGACACCGTGTCCGGAACGTACGACTTCTTGTTCCGCGAATACAACGCTAATCAGGGCCGCTGGATCTCGCCCGACCCGGCAGGGCTAGGAGCTGTCAGCCTGGGGGACCCACAGACCTGGAACCGCTATGCCTACGTCGCCAACAACCCATTGAGTCGCACTGATCCAACCGGCCTGTTCGACGATGCAACCGGGTCCAGCCAACTTTTTCCAAAGCCAGCTCGACGCTTCGAATCGGAACACCGATTTCAGCTTTGACAGTTGGGTGGACTGGAACGATCGCCAAACCTTTGGCGATCACTATTACGATCTGCCCGGCCACTCGAATCCCATCCAACAGGCGCTAGGCCGATACATAGCCCAAGTGAATCTCGCTTTTGCGGAGGCTAATGCCGGTAGGAACGCGGATCCAGCCGAACTTCATCTCAACTTGGAGAGTGATTGCGTTCTTAAGAATGGTACTCGCAATATTGTGTACTCGCTCGATGACCCCCACGGGAATACCGTTTCCGGCCTCTACGTGACGGAACATCAGACTGATACATCATTGGCCAGCGGCGGACCCGAAGGGCCTGGAACGTCATCACAGGGGCCGAACCCATATGGACTGAGTGGATTCAATGATCTGATTGGCGGGCTTGGCTTTCACGATTCGCGGCAGACGTTTACGGTCTCACGAAACAAACCCGGAAAGGGTGGCCTGAATTATGGAACCTTTGTGCGAAATCCGAGCGGCGATTACGGCAAACTGGGGATCTATATTAAGGGCGGCGTTGTCTATGTGAACGGAGATGCGTCGGAGCCCGTGTGCCAGTAGAGAACGACGGGGCCCGCATAGTGCAAAACGGCCATCGGCGCGGGGTTTGTTGCTCTCTGCGATCCTGAAGGCTGGGGCCGACGCGGGATAACCGCGGCTTGAATGTTTTCTCGGGGTCTCAATTTATGTTAAGAAAACTGGCTTGGTTGCTAGTCGGCGTCGTGATTGTCGGCCTCTTTGCGTTTGGTGTTTGCCTTGGCTGGGCATCCCGTAAACGCACTCGCGCAGAGTCGTTACTGCGCAGCATTGCCCAGTTGAAACTAGGTACAGCTACATTCGCGGATGCCCAAAACCTCGCGGAGAAATATGGCGGAAAGCCCTGGAATGGTCCTTCGAGAGAAGCGAGCTGCTCTTCTCAGGACTGCAATGTTAGGTTTGCCTTTGACAACAAACCTTTGAGTTATGTTCCAGGGGTGCGGGGCGTCGAGTTCGTTGCGGGACTTACCGTGAAGGATGGTTATGTTGTCTCCCGAGAAGTCGAGTATTCAACGCTGACGACCTCATATTTTGACTTCGCGTATATTCTGTTCGATGGCCTGAAATTCACACACGTTCAAGACTACGAGGTTAAAAAGCTTAAGGTAGATGCGCAAGGAACGCCACACGCCGTCGAGGTCAACCTGGGCCCGCTTGCTACTGTAGACGAGAGAGCGCGGGCCTACTCAATAGACCTTTCCTGCCTCGCTAGACTGCATGGTTGCAGCAGCTCCACGGCCGTCATTCCGCCGGGCCTCTGAGGATGGTTTGGCGTTTCCGCACGGCTGTTCGAAAGACGAGACGCCTGCTTGGTGTTAGATTTCCTAACGGCTGGCTGCCGGAAGTCCAGCGGGTATCGATAAGAGCGAAGGCGTTGTCAAGGACAGGGGTTTCCTGTGCGGTGCGATGAGCACCGCCGCGTCGCCAGAAAGTTGAGGACAGAACTCTGGGAAACGCATCTTGAATCACTCAGCGGTGGACGGAGTCGTTCCACCATCCATCGATTCGACCTAGTTAGTCGGCCATGATTCTTCCCTTCGGACATCCCCCTCAGGGGATGC
>QIAR01000210.1 GCA_003225595.1 Acidobacteriota bacterium
CGTCGTCATCATAAAATGTTAGGCCACTTGCGCCAACACGCTGGGCATAGGCGGCGATATAAAGTTTTCCGCCGAGAATACCGGCTTCCAATTGCACGGCCCGATACCCGCGGTTACCAAATCGGTCAAGGACCCGGCGCAGATCGGCCAAGAAAAATACGTCCATGCTGGCGTCGGCAGGCAACTCCTGCTCCAGCCCAAGATATCCGGCTTGTTTCCGGAAATTGCCTGCTCTCAATAATTCAAGTTCTTGCCGATCGCGAGCATAGAAGTAGGCGCCCGAAGCCAATCCATCGACGTTGTTCACGATGAGATAGAGATCGTTTAGCAGGGTACTTAGCGGATCGAGGAAGTCGGCCTGCACTCCCCGTGTGGCGCGATCCAGCATGGTGGAGAGCTGAGCGAACGTAATCGACTCTTGCGAGAATTTGCGCGTTGAACCGCGGCGCAGGATTATTTGTTCGATCGCATCGCGAGGAATATCTGCATCACTGGGAGGCTGCAAGGCAATTCCATCAGTCTTTGCGGTGGCGCCTTGCTGCCAGGCATCGTTTCTACGCCAGACAGCCACTTCTTCGGCAGAAACCAGCGAAGACGCTTCGTGCATTTGGCGCATAGCCGGATAGTCCACTTCCGCCTTCGAATAAGGGACTACGGGCAATTCGAGCGGCTCGATTTTTCCGGGAGGTGATGGTGGCGCAGTCGAAGTATGACCGATCGCCACAATCGAGAAGGTGACTTCGCGTTGGGTATCGACGCCGATCAACCTGTTTACCTGAGTATCGTTGAACGCGCATACGATTTTGGCAGGGAGTGTCAGTGCAGAGCTCACCGCGAGAAGATTCGCGAGGATGGTTCCGTTGTCCCAGCCAAAATGCCGGTAAGTGCGCGACCGATATTTCCAAGCGTTACGCCAATAAGTCCCAGTACAGATAATGATGACGGGCGCGCAGGCGACTGCGGGCTCGGTGGCCGTCGCCTCCACCAGAACCTGCCGGTAATCGCCTTTGCGTAGTCCGCGTAAACCGAATTCCGCGGCGCCGAAGTGATAGATCCCAGCCTCAAGCCCGGGAAGATCAGCACAGACAATGTACAGTTCGATCTCGTAAAGCGCGCCGGTGCAGGCTGCCGCGCGAAAGAAAATTTCCCCACCCGGATACTTCTTGCTTTTCGTCACACCAGCGGAAAGAAACAGCAGTTGCGCAAGCTTCTCCAGATCGGGGACAGCCTCGCCCTGTACCGGGACATTTGTCGTCGCAATCGCCGAAAGTGCGGCCACGCCTGTCTGCTTGAACTCTTTCGGCAGACGCATCACTTCCAACGTGGGATAGATCTTGAACAGTAGCGGCTTGTTGTCCCAATCGAGAAAATGCGGATGAACACGTACGCTGTGATAGGAATGCTTAGTGCCATTGTGGTATTTCCAGGCGGCATCAGTGTCGCGGTTGGCGGTCACCGTACCAGCCCCTTTCTTCGCAGGAATTCCCGCACCACTTCCTTCGCATCGCGATGCTGGCCGTCCACGGCATAGTTCAATTGGCGCATATCGTCGTCGGAAATTTTACCCGCGAGGTCATCAAGCGCCTGCCCAATTTCGGGATGGCGTGCGAGCGCTTCCTTGCGGATGATGGATACCGCTTCATAAGGCGGGAAGTAGTGACGATCATCTTCCAGGACGACAAGGTCGAGCGCTGGGATGAGGCCGTCGGTCGCATTTCCGGCGATCAGGTCGATTTGCTTGTCTTTCAAGGCACGGGTAAGCAGTCCGAGGTCCATGATTCGCGGTGAAGAAGCGAAACGCAGGCCGTACGTTGCGACTAGGCCTTTGTATCCGTCGGGGCGTTCCATGAATTCGTAGCCGAAGCCAGCACGCCATCGCGGGGTGTAGGCCGCTGCCTGCGAGATGGTTTTCAAATTCAGACGTCGTGCATCCTCGCCGCGAATTTCGATAGCGAACGTATCATTAAAACCCAGGGGCGGGCCGACTTCCAGACCGAAGCGCTTCTCGTACTCGGCTTTGACGCGACTATAAACATCCTGCCGGTTGCCGGTCGGCTTCTCTTTCAAAATCGCAGTCAGCGCCGTCCCCGTGTATTCGGGATACACGTCGATTCTCCCCGCCAGAATTGCTTGTTGGCAGATGAAGGTTCCCGCTAGATAAAAACGGCGCTCGACGTGGAGACCTGTGTGCGACTCGAGTTGCTGCGCCATCAGTTCGCCCAGGATGAGCTGCTCGGTGAAATTTTTGGAGCCGATGACCACGCGGTTTTCGCGCGCAGGCCCGCAGGAACAAAGCAAGGCAGCGAAAAAGAGAAAGGCAGCAAATCGGCTGGTCATAGGCTAAGCGGAGACGGTAAGCAACCGTCTCTACCACGGTTCGGAAAATATTGCATAGAGACGCAGCTTGCTGCGTGTGTTAGTGAGTTAGTGTGGCGCTAACCTCTTCTCCAGCCATCCTAGGCTCACGTCGGCCAGCATCGCCAGTGCTGCGGCGGGAATGGCGCCGACGAGAATCAGCTGATTGCTCACCATCGCAAGTCCGCGAAAAATGAATTCTCCCAGGCCGCCTGCGCCGATGGCAGCGGCAATGGTTGCGAGGCCGACCGAGATCACTGTGGCAACGCGCACGCCAGCGATGATTACTCCGAGAGCTAAAGGCAGCTCGACCTGAAATAAAAGTTGACGATCCGTCATACCCATGCCGCGTCCGGCTTCTACGACTGCACGATCGACTCCTCTGATTCCGGTGTAAGTATTCCGAATCAGCGGCAGCAGTGCATACAGCGTGAGGGCGAGAATAGCCAGACGGTCGGCGCGCTCCCCAATCCACGGCACTGGCAGGAGGAATCCGAAGAGAGCAAGGCTTGGAACCGTCTGAATAATATTCGCGCCGCCGAGCACTGGTTTGTTCAGCTTCGGCCAGCGGGTGATCAGAATCCCAAGTGGAATTCCGATCAACACCGCCAGCGCCATGGATACCCCGACCAGCCAAAGGTGCTCCAGCGTCAGCTCCAGCACCTCGGTGCGGTTCTGCGACATGAATTGCCAGACATTCATGAATTACCTCGCTTGTCGGAGGTTTTCAGATCAGTGCGAAATGCGTCTACATAGGCGACAACCAGCGGATCTTTCGAATTCAGGAATTCTTCGGGGGTATTTAGCGCAACCAGGCGCCCCGCCTCGATCAGCGCGATCCGGGTGCCAAGCAGTAATGCTTCTCGCATGTCATGAGTGACGAAAACTACGGTCTTCTGCAGGCGGTTTTGCAGAGAAAGAAATTCGCGTTGTAATTCAGCACGCGTGATGGGATCGAGTGCGCCAAAGGGTTCGTCCATGAGGAGAATGGGCGGATCGGCCGCGAGTGCACGCGCCACGCCCACCCTCTGCCGTTGGCCTCCAGAGAGCTCGCGCGGATAGCGTGACGCGATCTGTGAATCAAGTCCGACGAGGTGCAGCAGCTCACGAACCCGCCTCTGGATACGCTCTGCCGGCCACTTCTCGATTTTTGGGACCAGCGCGACATTGCGCTCGACCGTGAAGTGAGGGAACAGACCTACGTCCTGAATGACGTAGCCGATCATACGACGCAGGCGGATAACGTCCCATTCTGTAGTCGTGCTGCGTCCCTCGACACGAATCTCCCCTTCACTGGGAGCAAGCAGGTGATTTATCAGCTTCAGCGTCGTGGTTTTGCCGGAGCCGCTCCGGCCGAGGAGAACCAATGTCTCCCCGCGGAGGATTTGAAGGTTGAGCTGAGACAAAAGTTCGCGACCGCCATCGAGCCGATAGGAAACATTGCGAAACTCGATAGCCGAATCGTGGGAACCGGAATCATCCATGGTTTGCTCGGGGCGTAAATTGTAGCGCCGCTGTCATGCGGGCGTCTGCCCGGAAAACGCGACCCTCGAGACAACCGAAAAAGCCTGACCTGAGCGGAGTCGAAGGGATGTCGGCGCTACGACTTGTAGGCCGCGCTCGGCAAACCTGTGATGCGAATTCCGGAATGCCCCTTGTGCCGCATGTTGAGACCGATCAGAAGAGCTGTGATCTGCTCCACTATGCGCGCATTCTCCAGCTTTCCACCGTCGATGGCGCGCACACCGGGGATTTTCGAGGCTAGTTCGCATGCGACCTGGATTGCGTTCGGATCGTCGCTGCAGACGATGACATCACATTCGACGGGCGCATCTCCGTTCATTACGTCCGCAGACATATTCTGAAAAGCTGCCGCGACCGACACCCCCTTAGGTACGAGTTCGGCTGTTTGCTGCGCCGCTGAGCCTTGCCACACACCGAGAGTTCGGCTGGAACGACCGCCCACGCTCGCCGCCAGGGGCACGGTCGCATCGATCAGAATGCTACCCGGACGAATCGACGGCTTGAGTTGCTTGAGGAGAGAGGCCTGAGCTTCGAAGGGTACTGTCAATACAAGTAAGTCGGTGGAGGCGCAAGCCGCAGAATTTTCTACACCTGAGACTTGCGCGGCGTCACCAGCTTTTTTTTTGATCTCAGCCACGGCGTTCTGTGCGCGCGCCGCATCGCGCGACCCGATAATGACGATTTCTCCCGCCCGTGCCCAGCGTAATCCGAGACCCATACCAGCCGGACCGGTGCCACCCAGGATCGCGATCGGTCGGCTCATGCAAACTCCGCCGCCAACGCCTGGTCAGAAGTAAATTCTTGCGTCCGCAGCTTGATTTTGATGCGCGTGTAAGTAGTGTTGCGTTCCGCCGGGATGCGGCCGATTTCCATGATGAGCGCCTGGAATTCTTCTGGACTGGTGTACTGTCCCGCGGTCGCGCCCGCTTCGCGCGAAATGTTCTCTTCCATCAGGGTGCCGCCGTAGTCATTGGCGCCTGCTTGCAAGCAAAGCTGTGATAGTTTGCGATTCAGTTTTACCCACGAGACTTGGATGTTGTTGATTGCCCCGGCAAGCATAACGCGGGCGAGAGCATGAATCTTCAGATGTTCTGCGAGGCTTGGACCTGGGCGCGATAAGCCTTGATGAAACAGCAGTGTATTCTGATGCACAAATCCGAGTGGCACGAATTCAGTGAAACCGCCGGTCTCCTCCTGGATCTCGCGGAACATAAGCAGTTGGTTCACCCAGTGTTCAGGTGTTTCCACGTGACCGTACATCAGCGTGGAAGTACTGCGAGTGCCGCAGCGATGAGCCGTACGAATGATCTGTTTCCATTGTTCCGTCGACAGCTTGTTGCGCGAGAGAATGAAGCGAATGTCGTCGTCGAGGATTTCCGCCGCTGTTCCGGGGAGCGTATCCAAGCCGTTGTCACGGAGCATGCAGAGATAATCCTCGAGCGGCATGCCAGTGAGTTCCACACCGTACGTGATCTCCATGGGCGAAAAGGCGTGAATGTGCATGCGGGGAACAGCGTTCTTAACAGCTCGCAGAATGTCTCGATAGTAGAAAGGAGGAAGTCCGTGCGGCAGTCCGCCCTGGATGCATACTTCGGTCGCGCCGAGTTCCCATGCTTCGACGGCTTTGCGTGCCACCTGCTCAAGGCTGAGAAAATATGCGTCGGACTCACGCGGGCCTCGGCTGAAAGCACAGAATTTGCAGCCCACAAAACAGACATTCGTAAAATTAATGTTGCGATTTACGACGTAGGTGACGAGATTTCCTGCTAGCTCGCATCGCAGAGTGTCCGCGGCGATCAATAACCCGAGCAAATCGTATCCCTCAGCGTTCGCCAGCAAGAGGCACTCGTCACGCGAGAGCCCACCACCGTCCTGTCGTCCGAGGACTCTCTCCAGCGCGGTACATGAGGCGCACGTCATGCGCGGAGCGATCTGGTCCCACTCGAGAGAAGGAAAATTCTCCAGTTCCGACAACGATAGAATTCTGACCACAGATCCTCCTCGGGAGAACAAGCTCACGAAATCAGTTCAACGAAACAGGTCGGTTTTCGCAGAACGAATCAGGTCGCGAGCCCGCCCCTGGCCTGGCTGATAACGGAAACCACGAATGA
Source organism: Acidobacteriota bacterium (assembly GCA_003225595.1). Classification (GTDB taxonomy): domain Bacteria; phylum Acidobacteriota; class Terriglobia; order Terriglobales; family Acidobacteriaceae; genus Gp1-AA124. Next base: position 5,991 of record QIAR01000210.1, read on the forward strand.
TACAAGCCGGCGTACGAGCTAGCTTGCCGCAGAGGAGGCCTGCCGCGCAAGCCAATTGATCGGCCACGGCATCAAGACTGACTCGCAAGGCGTATCCATGCGGATCACGGCGACCACGATAATCTTGCAGCGCCTTTATGCCTGCCACGCCGATGGCTACTTCGGTCAAACCTTCCCGCCATGGCCTCCCGAAACTGTCACTGATAATTACCGGAATCGAAAGCTTTAGCCGCTTCTTCAGGTCACGGTGCAGTCGGGCGGCAGAGCGGTCCGGATCCTCGGGCAAAAGCAGTGCGTGGTGCCCGCCATCGACATTAGAGACGTCCACGCCACTGTTGGCGCACACCAGGCCGTGATCAGTCTCGGTGATGAGAACACCTCGTTTTCGGCGAATCACCCGTATGCTCTGCTGTAGTGCGAGTTCTGTTACACGTGCGTCGACTTTGTACCGGCGCCCCCAGCTTCGCGAACTGGCGGACGGTTTGATCCTGTCCAATTCGACCAGTTGCCCTTCAGCTTTGGACACGATCTTATGCTTCACGACTAGGATGTCACCTCCGGCCAGCGATAAACCTTGCTCTCTTAACGCAGCCAAGAGTGTCGCGGCCAGCGGGTCTCCGGGTCTGATCTCTCCTGTGACCTGGACCGGAATCACGCGCAGTTCCCGCGGTCGCGCCATCTTACTCATGAACTGCCAACGAATGATCAGCTAGATTCCACTGCCGGGCCAGACACTGTGAGCGAGTTTCGCCAGGGGCGGCAATGAGCTTCTTCAGATCAGCCGGACTATCGACGTCGAGAGCGATTCCCGGCAGCGAAAGCACCATGCAAGGTTTCTGGGTTGCCCGTGCAGCTGCCAGATGCGGCCTGAAGCTATCGTTGCCAAAGCGAAGCGGAAATAGTCCCGCAGGACGGCGCAATGCGGCATTTGTGCCCCGACCATCTGCTGCGGGCACGAGGACAGAACCTACCGCCGGTGCTGACTCGAATATTTTCTCCAATTCCCAGGCTTCGATCAGCGGAATATCGCCGGGAACAACCAGTGTGTCCTCGATACCCCGCGACTCGCAAATATGAGTCGCCCTTTCGATCGCATCAGTTTCGCCGAGGTTCGCTTCGTCCGGGATAATCTGGAAACCAAAGCTCCGCGCCAACTCCAGCGCGAACGAATCAGTAGTGACCACGGCCACCTCCGGCTGATGCGTCCACGTGCTCAATGTTCCAAGCACATCCTGCAACATCGCCTGCGTCAAGGCGAGCCGTCCGGCACGATCGAGAACCGGAGACAAGCGCTGTTTCGCCGACTTAAGACTTTTCACTGGAACTAGGATCATGATTGGTCCCTGGCGGCATAGGCCACACTTTCGCCCGCGACAAACGAGACCACCGTCCGCGCCAATTCGGCCTTGTCCTCCGCCGTTCGCATAATGGTTTTTGTACAGTGCACGTTGAGGCCGGTGGCCCGCAACTCTTCAGCGGCATTGGCGTCGCGCACGTCCACGACCAGCACATCGAGAAAGTCTCGATACGCCTGAGCGACACCTGCGATCGAAACCGGTAGTCCTTGGGATGCCATCAGCACGCCGGCCGGCCCCGCTACGGGCGCGCCACCAACAATGGGACTCACGGCCACGATGGGCGCTCTGGCGTCACGTAAAGCTTCGCGGATTCCTGGGACAGCGAGAATTGGGCCAATGCTAGTGATGGGATTGCTCGGCGCCAACAAGATTGCGTCCGCCGACATGATCGCGTTCACTACACCGGGCGCCGGCTCCGCATCTACGGCGCCAGCAAAATGCACCGACTGAACCGGATCCTGATACTGCCGCTGTACAAAAAATTCCTCAAAGCTCAGGTCTCCTGCCGGTGTTCCAATGCGGGTTTCCAGGCGCGAATCGCTCATGGGCAGAATCCGTGATTTCACCCCTAATCGATAGGTGATCTCCGCCGTTGCCTCGGACAGCGTTTTTCCCTCCGCAAGCAATTTCGAACGAAGGAGATGAACCGCGAGATCGCGATCACCGGTTTGAAACCAGATCGGCTGCCTCAGGCGCTCCATGGACTGGAGGCAAAAGAAGGTGTCGCCCGTAACGCCCCACCCACGCTCGTTGCTTAAAAGCCCGGCGAGAACGTAAGTGATGGAATCCAAGTCGGGAGAAACGTAGAGTCCCCACCAGAGCAGGTCGTCACCAGTATTGACAATCAATGTCAGTTCTTCTGGCGCGACGACTTGCTGAAGTCCATCAACGAACTTGGCGCCTCCCGTCCCGCCTGTCAGCACAACGATCATCCTGTCCTCCTGGCGTAGCCCTCGGAATCTGCGGCCACTTTGACTTTCTCAGCCAGCAGGCCCGGTCTCGCGGTCACTGCTGGCAGGAACTCCGGGTATACGGGCAATCTCTGGCGCAGCTTGAATCCCTTGGCTTCCGTGCGCAACTTGAGTTGTTCCAGATGCGGCCAGGGCTTCTCCGGATTGATGAAATCGGGCGTGAGCGGCGAAATACCGCCCCAGTCATTGATACCCGCATCGAGCAAGTCATCATAGCAAGGCGCGGAAAGGTTCGGAGGCGCCTGGATATTAACGTCCGGCATCAACAGCCGCGCTACCGCGATCGTGCGCAACGTCTCACCACTAGTCGGTTCCGCCCAATTGCGCATGGGAATGTCCGGCTTGACGCGAAAATTCTGCACGATTACTTCCTGGA
>QIAR01000209.1 GCA_003225595.1 Acidobacteriota bacterium
GCGCCGTGTGTAGGGACCGCTCGTGATTGCGTGCAATACAGGTCATCAGAACTAGCCCGTAGTCTGTGAGTTTGCCTAACCGGATCATCGCTGGCGCCTTTGCCCTTTGGAGGACCTTACTGACTGCCCACCTAGGTAGATCACAAATAGTACTGTTTCAGTACAATTTTATTGTAATAGAGAAAGGAGGCCTTTACAAGGGACCGGCGAGTGTCCAGACGCCGCCTCTGGAGCATCGAAGCAAATGCTCAAACCTCGGGGCCGTCCAAGGTGGAAAAGAGCACTGGGAATGTTTTGGCTGACCTCCGTCTCCCCCATCCAGAACAGGAACGTCTAAGTGTCCCGTTCTGGCGAAGGATGTTCAACCTGCAGATAGAAGCTGCGCCGGCGTAGAGGC
>QIAR01000211.1 GCA_003225595.1 Acidobacteriota bacterium
AGTTACATCGGTCAGAGATAGCGGCGGATCCATTTATACATTGATCGCAGCTGCTAACAAGGGCACAGGCGCTCGCGTAGAGATGTGGGCTACACACAGGGCAGCGGCCTCGACCGCGGTCACCGTAAATCTTTCTGCCCTGGCGAAGAATCGGGTGGAAGTGGCCGAATACTCTGGCGTGGGGACGCTCGGCTTAACAGCAACGAAAACCGGATCAGGCAGTAGCCTCAGCATAGCCCTAACGACGGCGAGCGCCAATAGCTGGGTGGTAGCTGGGTTCGGGGAGAAGAATAGCGCCAGCTTCTTTCCCAGCATTGGAAATCTACGAGATAGCGGTAGCTTCACGATCTCAGGCGCAACTGTCGGAGCGGCAGTTAATGACAATACTGGTGCCAGTCCATCCTCAGTTACGAATGCTGTCACGACCAACACCACAGGTCTATGGGCAGCCGCTGCCCTAGAGTTGCGGCCCTAGCTTAGCTAGAGGGGTCGGCCGTTAGCTCTCCCTAGAATCCTGCGCTGTAATTTGTGTCAGAATCCGCACAGGGGCTCACGCTGCCTTCTTTTCCTCAGGCTTGCCTGGCCCTGTCTTGCTTCATTCATTTTTCTTGTCGGCTTTGTAAGACTCAATCTCGGCACTGCGTTTAGTTGGCTCGCTTGTCGTCGCAGTTTGTTTCGAATCGATCTTCTTTGCGCCCTTTTCGGCGCATTCGCCCTTGGGCTGTTCGGTTTGCTCTTTCTCAGCCGTCGGCTTTTCTGTTGTTTGTTCCTGAGCCTTTCCCGAAACCCTTTTAGCTTCCTTTGCGGCGGAAGCGAGCACACGCTCCATCCTGAGCCGAGCGGCGCGCCACCTGACGTTACTTGCGTTCCCGGCCTGCTCCAAATAGGGAGCTAGCTGCTCGTCCGTAGCGATGCCTTTATCCTTTAAGAACTGCAGAATGGCGGCGCTTTGCGTCTCCAGAGCCTCGAGAGAGGAACCCAATTCATTTAGTATCTCTTCCGCTATGTGAACGTCCATGCCTCCTCCCGCTCTCCTCTTTGATGCCAGAACGGGGCGGGTTGCCACCATCGCAGCTGGATCGCAGGAGTCATCGAATCCGAGAACGAGACCAATGTCCGGCGGCTGTTCGGAGCCGAGAACCGCACTCCTTTCGTAAAAGATGGCATCAATGACTACGTCGTGCGCGGCGCCAAGGAAGCGGTGAATCCCGAGCACACTGGCACGAAAGCAGCGGCCCACTACAAGCTCACGGTTGGAGCGGGCGAGACCGTCGTTGTCCGCCTGCGCCTTGCCGACTCCGGCAAGAACGCCTTTGCCAGCTTCGATAAGACGTTTGCGCTGCGCCAGCGCGAAGCCGACGAGTTCTATGCCACGGTCATTCCGCAACACCTTTCCCCGGATGCGCAGAACGTCATGCGTCAGGGCTTTGCCGGCATGCTGTGGTCCAAGCAGTTCTACCACTACGTCATCAAAGATTGGTTGCAGGGTGACCCGGGCAATCCTTCCCCACCTCAGGAACGCAGGAAGGGTCGTAACCACGAATGGACCCATCTGTATAACGCTGACGTCATTTCGATGCCCGACAAGTGGGAGTACCCGTGGTATGCCGCCTGGGACCTCGCATTTCACTGCATTCCGCTTGCGCTTGTAGATCCAGACTTCGCCAAAGAGCAGCTGATCGTCATGCTCCGCGAGTGGTACATGCATCCCAACGGGCAGATTCCGGCTTATGAGTGGGCGTTTGGCGACGTCAATCCTCCCGTGCACGCCTGGGCCGCGTGGCGCGTGTACAAGATTGACAAGAAGCGTAAAGGTAAGGGCGACCGAGTGTTTCTGCAGCGTGTCTTCCACAAGCTCATGCTGAATTTCACCTGGTGGGTTAACCGCAAGGACGCCGATGGCATGAACATATTCCAGGGCGGCTTCCTTGGCCTGGACAACATCGGCGTGTTCGATCGCAGCGCGCCTCTGCCCACCGGTGGGTACATCGAACAGTCCGACGGAACCAGTTGGATGGCCATGTACACCCTCAACTTGCTGGCAATTGCACTCGAGTTGGCCAAGGACGATCCGGCCTAGGAAGACGTAGCCAGCAAGTTCTGGGAGCACTTCATCTACATTGCCCACGCCATGAGCCATCGTGGACACGACGGTATGGGACTGTGGAATGAAGAAGATGGTTTCTTCTACGACGTGCTCAAGCTGCCTGACGGTTCACAACTCCCCATGAAGATCCGTTCCATGGTGGGATTGATTCCATTGTTCGCTGTAGAAACCCTGGAGCCCGAAGTGCTCGATCGGCTGCCAGATTTCAAGCGACGGCTTGAGTGGTTCATTGACAATCGTCCTGACCTTACGGAAAACGTGGCCTGTATGCGCACGCCGGGCCGGGGCGAACGCAGATTGCTGTCCATCGCGGACCAGGACCAGCTCCGCAGCATTCTCAAGTTCATGCTGGACGAGCGCGAGTTTCTCTCGCCGTACGGCATTCGTGCCCTGTCACAGTTCCACCGCGACAACCCGTACAAGCTTTCGGCGCACGGCATGGAACACCGCGTGGACTATGAGCCAGGCGAGTCCTCAACCGGTCTTTTTGGTGGCAACTCCAACTGGCGTGGACCGATCTGGTTCCCGGTGAACTACTTGTTGGTCGAGTCGCTCCAGAAGTTCCACCACTACCTCGGCGACAACTTCAGAGTCGAGTTCCCAACTGGATCAGGAAAGGATGATGACCCTGTGGGAGGTGGCTGGGGAATTGTCGCGCCGCATGACGAGCATTTTTCTTCATGATGAGAAGGGCCGCCGGCCGGTGTTCGGGAATCTCGAAAAGTTCCAGACCGACCCACAGTGGCGTGACCTGGTTCTCTTTCACGAGTACTTCCACGGTGATTCCGGGGCCGGCATCGGGGCCAGCCATCAGACCGGATGGACGGGCGTAGTCACCAAGTTAATGCAACAGAGCGGCGAGTCCCGCGACCGGAAGAAAACCGAACAGGCGGTTGTAACTGTAGTCGCAGACTGAATTTATAAGGAGACAGAAATGAAAGCCATCAGTGTATTCCCAGGAAAACCCAACAGCGTCCACGTGGCCGAGTTGCCTAAGCCCTCGCTGGACCAGGTCCCCAACGGGCGTGGTGTGTTGGTGAAAGTTCTGCGCGTCGGTGTGGACGGCACCGACAAGGAAATCAATGCTGCCGAATATGGCGCAGCGCCTCCGGGATACGATTTCCTGGTCATTGGCCACGAAGGCTTCGGCCAGGTCGAGGCCGTGGGCCCGAACGTCAACGAGGTGAAGCCGGGCGATTACGTCGTCGCCACGATTCGCCGGCCGGGCAAGAGCATTTACGACGAGATTGGCACCAACGACATGACCACCGACGACACCTACTACGAACGCGGCATCAACTTGCGCCACGGCTATTTGACCGAGTACTACGTCGATGACATCGAGTTCATCGTCAAAGTCCCGCGGGGTCTTAAGCAAGTGGGAGTGCTGCTCGAGCCCACGACTGTGGTGGAGAAAGGAATTTACCAGGCGTACGAGATCCAGCGCCGTCTCAAGGTGTGGCATCCGCGTAAGGCTGCGGTCATGGGCGCCGGCACCATCGGCTTGCTCGCCACGATGGTGTTGCGTCTGCGGGGTCTGGATGTGACCACGTTTGCCCGTAATCGCAAGCCCAATCTGAACGCCGAATTGATCGAGGCGCTAGGGGCGCGGTATCTGATAACCCAAGAAGTACCGATCGTGGAAGGTGGACAGAAATTCGGACCATTTGATTTGATCTTCGAAGCGACCGGCAACTCCGGTGTCGTCTTCGACAGCATGCAAGCCCTGGGCAAGAATGGCGTCCTGGTACTTTCGAGCGTGACCGGCGGCGATCGCATGATCCAGGTTCCGGCTGACCGAATCAATCTCGAATTTGTCCTTGGAAACAAGGTAATGGTGGGCACCGTGAGCGCCAATCGCGAATACTTCGAGATGGGCGTGCGCGACATGGCTCAGGCGGAAGCCGAATATCCCGGCTGGTTAAACCGGTTGCTGACCGATCCCGTGCGCGGCCTCGAGAATTACACCGATCTCTTCCACAAGCTGACCACCTCGAATGGTTCGATCAAAGTATTCTGCGAGGTGGCGGACATCTAATCGTCGCAATCGTCAGAATCCAGTTGCTGGAACGCAATTATGAGTGAACAGACGAAAATTTGCATCGTGATTCTCGGCGGTGGCTTCGCCGGTCTACACGCAGCCATGCACCTGGACGGCAGCCTGGCTCGCGATCCGGATATTGAGGTCACTTTAGTGAACCGCGACAATTTCTTCTTGTTCACCCCATGTCGCACGAAGTTGCCGCCAGCGATCTCGACCTGACGAACATCGTCAACCCGGTTCGCAAACTACTCAAGCGGGTGAACTTTTTTGCGGGGGAAGTCGAGTCGATCGATCTCGACCGGAAGCACGTGAGGGTCTCACATGGCTTCGACCATCATCACCATGAACTCTTCCATCATCCTCCTACTTACGTCCCGACTTCGCGGCGGAAGCGTTCCAGCGCCTGCGGGTCACGGGCAAACTCCTCCGGCAGGAACTTGAGGGCAACAAAACGATCCAGTTTGACGTCTTGCGCCTTGTAGACCACACCCATCCCACCGCCGTCCAGCTTCTCGACGATTCGGTAGTGCGAGATGGTTTGCTCGATCATGTGTGGCGGGAAAGTCAGGCTATGTTAGGAGTGAAGGTGGAGCAAGTCAACTCGAAGCTGGGTAGTGTCTGAAATGTGCGTTGCAGTTGCCTAGGGGTCGTCGCCTGGGTGGTTTTCGCTTGGGTGATCCTTATCGAACAGCGCGCTAAATAATCGGTAGGCCGTGATCGGAAGGACGAAAAGGCAGCCCGCCACGCCAATCACAAACATCCAGCTCAGGACATGGGCCAGAATCGTGACCAATAAATCGAACATATCCACGCCCCCAAACACATTGGGGGCATTTTAGCAGCCGAATCGTTGTCATGCGCACGGACACAGAGACACCTCCAAGGAGAAGACGATATGGAAGCGGTTAAAAATCATAGTCAAAACGTTGCTCCTGAATTTTCTGAGAAGGGAATGATGGCATCCCGAATCCCTTGTCAACGTGCCAGTGCGGGGGCGGCACGATATGAAGTATGGCGTTTAGCAAATCGAGCGCGTCAATGTCTCGTTTGCCTATGGTGTATATGGTATGGCGCTGTCCGCAGCTTTCGTGGACACATTCAAATTCAAAGCGCCAGAGACTTTCCAGGCGTAAATATTGGGCCAGCTTCTCGGCTTCTTCCATCTGGTGGGTATGGGCCCGATGAACGGACGATTGCTCGCAGTGAGTACATGCAAAGGTTAAAGGCCATTCATCCGTGGGTAGGTATTGTTGATCTTCGTATTTTCCTAATGGGCTTTGACGCGGGAGAACAATGGGCTTTCCGCATGGGCAGCGAAGCAGGAAAACTTGTTGAAGATACATGATTATCCTCAGCGGCCAGAAATTATACACTTAGCAATTCTGTAACAGTCCAAATGTGATCTGTGATTCCCGCTTCCATCGCGGGAGTCACGCGAAGGGTTGAATGAATCCGGCAAAAATTGCAGTACGCAAAATGCAACGCGACGGCGGCTTGAACTACTTCGCTTGCGGCGGGATTAACTTCTTGCGGTTTTTCGGGTTTTTGACCTTCACATCTTCCCGTTTCACTGGTTTGGTGTGAAGCAGGTTCTTCACGATTCCTTCGAACTTCTCACGATCAACCTTCAGGCTCTTCTTCGGCATTGCACCATACCTATTGCAGTTATATCGGGGGTACTTGTCAGACGAAATGCCATAGCTAAATAATGCTACAGACCGTGGAGGAAGGGTTCAGGGCTTCAACCGCGATCAGCAACTCTGCCGTAGTGCGGAGGGGTTGGGCATCGGTTAAGCCCAGCGGACTTAAAATCCGCTGACTCGCTAGGGTCTTGTGGGTTCGACTCCCGCTCCCTCCGCTCACTCGCCACTATTCGCCTACCTCAAGTCCAATGTCAACTCCCTGCCGTAGCTCACGTGAGCTACGGCCTGATGCGTCAAATGCATGATCGTGTTCGTTTGCCTTCTAATGGGGAAGTTAGCCGGAATTTGGCGAAAAAGGGGACTTGACAACTTTTCGGCAAATCGGCAAAACGCAGCAGAATGCATACAAACGGACCGTCGAGACAAAGCGAGAGGCTGGATCAGGTGCCGAGCGATGCCCTCGCCCGCAAAACCCCAGTGATGCAGTAGGGATGCTTCGACTCGCCCTCCCTTCGCCAGCGAAGGCGAGCGGCTCGCTCAGCATAACAAGGTATAGGTTGGTACCGAGGGATGCAGCGATGTATCTCACAACGTTTGGAGAAGCACAAATCACGTAGGGGCAGGTGCCCTCAGCCACCCAGAGAGCAAAGCTCCCCAAGCAAAGACTCTCTAGCCCTGTCATGCCGAAGCATCCCTACTATCACCACAAGTCTTCATCCACGGTACCAATCCCCTCCTTCTCCACGAGTCCCTCCGATTAAGGATGTCTTCTCCGTTATCATGTTCCCCTATGTTTTCCCGCCGCACCGATTGGAAACTCACTCCCAACCGCTTCACCGAAACCCAACGCGAGCTTACCGCATCGCGTAGGGAAGTGCTCGACTTAACTGTCTCCAATCCCACACGCATCGGTCTGCACTACGAGAAGGAAGCAATTCTGAGGTCTTTGGCGCAGCCAGACTCACTCGACTACGATCCCCAGCCCAAAGGTCTGCTCAGCGCGCGTCAAGCCGTGGCGGGATACTACCGCGAACAGCATAGTGCGTTCGATTTCGATCCCGAAGCACTGATCCTGACCGCAAGCACCAGCGAAGCGTACTCTTACATTTTCAGGCTGCTGTGCAACGCGCAGGACGAAGTCCTGGTTCCCAAGCCGAGTTATCCGCTATTTCAATTCCTGGCTGACTTGCAGGATGTGAAGCTGGTTTCTTATCCACTCCTCTACGACCACGGCTGGCAGATCGACTTGCCCTCGCTCTATAAGACCGTGAACCATCGCACCCGGGCGCTCGTCGTGGTCCATCCCAACAACCCGACCGGCTCGTTTGTGCGTGGGGATGAGATCGCCGCACTGAACGGGTTTTGCCGCGAGTACAACCTGGCCTTGATCGTGGATGAAGTGTTTCTCGATTACCCGCACGATGGAGCCCCGCGGCCGACCTTTGCTGCCAACCGCGACGCACTGACATTCACCTTGAGCGGGCTGTCCAAAATCTCAGGGCTGCCGCAGATGAAAGTCGCGTGGCTGGTGACCAGCGGTCCCGAAGACAAGCGCGGTGAGGCACTCGCAAGGCTGGAGGTGATCGCCGATACATATCTCTCGATGAGCACGCCAGTTCAACTGGCGACTCCAGTGCTGCTGGAGCAGAGCAAGAGTTTTCAGCCTCTGTTATTGGATCGACTACGCACAAATCGCGAGGAACTCGACCGTCAATTGGAAAAGCAGAAGACGTGCCGACGATTGCAAGTCGAAGGTGGCTGGTACGCCGTGCTGCGGGTTCCAGTTACTCGTTCCGACGAAGAGCTTGTGATTGAGCTGTTGCAAAAGCATTCGGTGGTGGTGCATCCGGGGCACTTCTACGACTTCCCGATGGATGGCTGCCTGGTCGTGAGCCTCATTACGCCGCCGCAGGATTTTCGTGAGGGAATCAGCCGGCTGTTGGAGTTCCTGAAATGATGAAAAGGAAAGATCTGCAAGCCAACTCGCAACTCTTCGACACTGGTTAGCCCTTGTCCTGCTGAACGTAGAATGTCCTGCTGAGCGCAGAGGGACTGTTCGCTTGCGAAGGGTCCCTCGGAGTCGAAGTTGAGGCGTTTGCGCGGCGTCTAAGCCGCGCGTGAGCCTGTCGAAGCACCCCTTACCATCATCACAGTCTTCATCCACCGGATCCCACTCCTCGGCCAGGTCGACCCAATGCGGCTTCACCGATTCGATGAATGCGAATGCTTTTTGTCATCACAATCCTGTGGTGGGATAGGGCTGCTTCGACTCCTTCCCACTTCGCAATGGAACAGCAAAACCGTCGCCCCCGCATGACACCCTTTTAGCCCGTGCCCTGCTTACCGCAGCGTACCCTGGTGAACGTAGAGTGTTCTGCTGAGCGTAGAGGGACCGTCGGTCCCTCGGAGCCGAAGCATCCCTATTAGCCGACACCAGTTTTCCAGGGAGCTTCTAAAGGCAATCAACAATCAAAAATTCTTTATTAGAAACGGGTTTGTCTCCCGTTCAACACCGATGGATGTGATTGGCCCGTGACCGGGGACGACGATGGTGTCGTCGGGTAACGCGAGCACACGCTCGTGGAGTGAGTTGATGATTTTCTTGAACGATCCTCCCGGGAGATCAGTCCGGCCAATGCTACCGGCGAACAGTGTGTCTCCAGCAATGAGCTTCCTTTCCGCGGGGAAGTAAAGGCAGATGCTGCCTTCGGTGTGTCCCGGCGTGTAGAGCACGTTTGCACTGAGTGCGCCGGTTCGAAGGGTTTCGCCATGGCCGACACTGTGGTCAATTTCGACGTCGCCCGGCGGAGCCACACCGATCCAGGCAGCCTGCGCATCCAGCATTTTCAGCAAAGCATAGTCGTTTTGGTTGAGCAGGATGGGAGCCCCGGTAACCGCACGCAGCTTCATTGCGCCGCCTACGTGATCGATGTGAGCGTGTGTGATGACGATCTGCTTGACCTCTAGATTGTGTTTGCGGACCAGTGCGAGAACGTCTTCAATCTCGTCGCCGGGATCAATCACCATGGCCTCGCGAGTACTCTCGTCACCAATCACAGAACAATTGCACTGCAGCGGGCCGACAGGCAGGATTTCGTGGATCATTGATCCATTTTAGCTGGAACAAGCTATCAGCTATTAGCTTCTGGCTCTTAGCTTTTTTAGCCTCAGGCTGGCGCCTAGAGGCATACCCACCACCGCATTATCAGGCGCACAAGTCCACTGTTCGCAAAGAGAAGACGGGTTCTTGCCTCTTTTAGAAGATAAAAAGAGCACATGATTTTCCATCTTCGGGAAAGAGAATCGCCTTAGCGGTAGAAGCTAAATGCTAGGAGCTAATAGCTGA
>QIAR01000213.1 GCA_003225595.1 Acidobacteriota bacterium
ATCGCGCGCCGGATGGTTCGGGGGAAAATTCAGCGACTCGAAATTGTAGTAATCGGTCTCGATCTCCGGTCCTTCCTCGATGGAATATCCGAGATTGCGGAACACGGAAACCATTTCGTTCATGGTCTTGATGATGGGATGCTCCGCCCCGAGCGGACGGCGGATGCCGGGAAGGGTGATATCGATTGGACGTTCCCCGTATGCCTTGACAACGCCCACCTCGGCTTTGGCGGAGACTCCTCTCGGCATAGCCGTTGCAGAAACGCTCGGCCGCGACTTCTGGACATATTCCTCGACAGTGGTCTTAAGAGCATTTACTCGCTGCCCCACGTCTCGCTTGCCATCTTTTGGCGCGGCTCTTAGCCACAGATCATTGATCTGCGTGAGAACGCCATTCTTGCGCGCCATCCAGCGGTCGCGAAATGCCTTCCAATCGGACTCGCTCTTGACCGCTTGGGATTCTTGCTCCAAGGCGGCGAGAAGCTCGTCGGCGGCTTTGTCCAGCGCCGGCGGCGAGTAATCCGTCAATTTGGGAACGGTGTATGGCACGTTATTTCTTCGAAGTTATGCAGTGGCTAAAACCGACTCTCATTTCGCGCGCAGTTACGGTATGGCTGAAGCCACACCCTGATACGAATCCAGAGTTTCCAGCGACTTACATTCGTGTCCTGGAGAGCCGAATGCTAATCGCTAAGTGCTAATGGCTGGGTTTCTACGCGGCCCCGCCGAGAGCGCCCTTCGCCTGCTCGGCGAGGCTCTTAAACGCGCCTGGATCGTTTACCGCGAGATCGGCCAGGATCTTGCGATCCAGTTCCACGCCGCTCTTCTTCAAGCCGTTGATGAACTTGCTGTAACTCAGTCCGTTCAGTTTGGCGGCAGCTCCGATTCGCACAATCCACAGCGAGCGGTACTGGCGCTTCTTCTGCTTGCGTCCGGAGTAGGCGAACTTCAGCCCGCGCTCGACGGCCTCTTTGGCTGACCGGTACAGCTTGGATTTGGTGAGGAAATAACCGCTGGCGCGATCCAATATCTTTTTGCGCTTGGCGCGGCGTTTGGTTCCGCGTTTTACACGAGGCATGATGTGCTCCTTTTTGCCTTCTATGTACTGGCGGCTGGAGGCAAGGATTTGTCACCGTTGGTGACTTGAGCCTCTTCACGCCTTCAGGCGACAATCCCATTTCTGAGATGCACCCGATTATGACGGGTGGGACGCCCGTCACTACATCGTACTAAGCGGACTCGCCAGCGAACACGTGATCGGCGACCCGCCACATAGCACGCGGGCAAGAGTCCCCGCGCCACACAAACCACCCGCGCCACACAACCCATCACACTCTCACTGATAGGGAATCATGCGCGCGATCTTGTGCGCGTCGGCATCGCTCACCAGAGTCGAACTGCCCAGTTTGCGCTTCCGCTTCTTGTCCTTCGAGGTCAAGATGTGGCGCAGGTGCGAGTGTCCCCGTTTTATCTTTCCGGTGGCGGTCTTCTTGAAGCGTTTCGACGCGCCCTTATGTGATTTCATCTTCGGCATAAGTTCTCAACAAGCATCTAGCAATTGGCAATCAGCATTTAGCCCTCCGAAAGTTTTGCAGGCTACTAGCATTAATCTTGAATGGCTAAGTGCGAAACGCTAAATGCCAAGCGCTTGTGTAAATGCTAAGAGCTTGTGTAAGTGCTAAGTGCCAGTGCTAAACGCTGAATGCCTGTCCAGTCACGCCGGTCGTACGCGGTTCTGCGCCGGTTGTGCTGGCTTCTCCGTGCCTGCTTTTTTGGGCGCGAGAATCGCGTGCAGCGTATTGCCTTCCTGCCGCGGCCGGAACTCGACAATGCCTTTTTCGCCGATATCTTTGATCAGCCGCTCCAGGATCTGGCGTCCCAGATTCGTGCGCGTCATTTCGCGGCCGCGGAAGAAAATCGTCGCCTTGACCTTGTCTCCATCGTCGAGGAAGCGCAGCACGTGGTTCTTTTTGGTCTCGTAGTCGTGGTCGTCGACATTGATGCGAAACTTCACTTCCTTGACCACGATCTGTTTCTGGTGCTTTTTGGCCTCGCGCTCTTTCTTTTCCTGCTGATATAAAAATTTCCCGTAATCCATGATGCGGCATACGGGAGGCGTCGCGGTGGGCGAAATCTCGACCAGGTCCAGGTTCTTTTCGCGGGCCATCTTGAGCGCTTCGTACGGAGGCAGGATACCAACCTGATTCCCTTCGTCATCAATCACGCGGATTTCCCGCGCCCGAATACGCTCATTGGTGCGGATAAAACGTTTGTCGATACAGACCTCCGTACACTATCGCTGCTAGAAAGATAAAAAATTATAGCATGTGAGAATGGAAGAAACCGGTCGTCCTGGATTCCATCCACTCCTACCCCGATTATCTCTCAAGAATTTGAAAGCCGATGCCGGAAGCCGGATGCGATAACTGAAGTCTGAGGTGGATAACGGAAGTGTAAAGCCTAACGCCGCATATGGTGCGGGAAGTCGGATGCCTGAAGCACCTTTAATCCGCCGGCATGGGTGCTGGTCGCGGTATTCCCGGTGTGGTTTGCGATCTCGGATCCGGAGTCAACGCCTGCGGTTCGGGCGTCAGCCACTTAAGCACTTCAGGCAGCGCTTTTCGCATGACGACTTCTCCCGCGCGTACCAACTCCTTCGAGCGTTCGAATTCGTCGTACTGGAAACCTTTCACATCGGGTTCCAACACCAGGTCAGCCGCCTCTTTCCACACGGCGCAATTCATCTCCTGCGCGATGGCAAAGCACTGTCCGATGACGTCGAAGACGTGGCGTGGCCCCTCGGCCTTCGACCAGCATCCTTTCAGGTGCACCGCCAGGACGCGATCGGCGCCCATTTCTCGCAATGGCACAGAAGGCACTGCATGCGCGAGCATGCCGTCCACCAGCAATCGGCCTCGGATATTTACCGGCAAAAACATTCCTGGGTATGCACAACTGGCGCGCACTGGATCCACTAGTGGACCGGAGTGAAATACTACGCCTTCACCGGTGGCAAAATCCGTAGCTGTGATCGCCAGTGGAATCCGCAACTCTTCAAAGTTTTTGATCTTTAGAAGGCTGTTCAGAAAACCAATCATCCGCTGATTCGTCGCGAAGCCGTAACGAGAGAGCGTCCAGCGGGCAAAATCGCGGAAACGAACCCGGATGGCGACATCCTCGAGTTCAGACGTCGACACCCCGCCACAATAGGCCGCCCCAATGAGCGCTCCTACGCTGGTTCCGGCCACAAAGCTGATGGGGATTTTTTCTTCTTCGAGGACTTTCAGTATGCCGACGTGAGCGATTCCACGTGCGAAGCCGCCGCCCAGCGCCAATCCAATTCTTGGTATTGGGACAGCGCCCTTCGGCTCGGGAACGGGATTCGAAAGCTCGCGCCCGAAAGCTCGAACCGACCGAATGATCTTACCCAGACTCTTCACTGGAACCCCACATCCCGATCGACCCGAACCCGGACTATATCCAGCAACTAAGATGCCAGATGCCGCAGAAATGATGTAGAGCACGTCCGTGCCATTCCCGTTACGGAGGGAACGTTACTGGCGTCAGCCCGCTCTGCATCTCGCCGTCTAAACCCCCGCCCATGACTAAGTTCCCGAATCCTGTTAAGTTTGGGGACAATGGTCCGGGAGATCTCGGCTGGCGGCGTGGTGGTCCGGCATATGGAGAATGCGTGGTGGATTGCTGTCATTGAACCGCAAAAAGATGCACCTCCGGCCGCACCCACCCCCTCCACTACGCCCGCCAGAAGCCGGAAGTCACAGAAGACCTTATTTGCGCTGCCAAAGGGATTGGTCGACCCCGGCGAAAAGCCCGAGCAGACTGCTGTTCGTGAGGTGCGGGAAGAAACAGGGGTCCACGCCATTCCGATTGCCAAGCTAGCCGATATCAAATACGTTTACGTCCGCACCTGGAGCGATCACCAGCGCGTCTTCAAGATCGTCAGTTTCTACCTGCTCCGCTACCAATCGGGGCACATGGATCACATCGCTCCAGAGATGCGCATCGAGGTCAAACGCGCCCTTTGGCTGCCGCTCGACCAAGCGGAAAAGAAACTGAGCTATAGCAATGAACGCAAGGTCATCCGTCTTGCCCGGGAATATTTGCAATCTCATCCGGAGGTCTGACACCGAATGCCGCAAACTCCACATGTCGAGAAACACTTCACGGCTGGCAATTTTGTCCGCGACACCGTTATCGGTATGTCCGATGGCCTCACTGTCCCCTTCGCGCTAGCAGCCGGACTTTCAGGTGCCGTGCAGCAGACTCGCCTGATCGTGATTGGCGGCCTGGCGGAAATCGCGGCTGGCTCAATTGCCATGGGTCTCGGCGGCTACCTCGCCGCCCGCAGCGATGCCGAACACTACGAGCAGGAGCGTGCGCGTGAAGAGCGCGAGATCGCGCAAATCCCAGATGAAGAAATGGCCGAGGTCCGCGGCGTCTTTCAAGCTTACGGCTTAACGGAAACGGAGAGCGTGCCCGTCGTCGAAGCGCTTAGCCGCCGCCCTGAAGCCTGGGTCGATTTCATGATGCGTTTCGAACTCGGACTCGAAGAACCTGATCCCAAGCGCGCCCTGACCAGCGCGCTTACCATTGCCGGCGCATATGTTGCGGGAGGCTTCATTCCTCTTTCGCCTTACATGGTGCTCGGCAGCGTGTGGCACAGTTTGCTATTTTCCGCCGCGGTCACACTGGCTGCACTAGGTGTTTTCGGATATATCAAGGGACGCTTTACTGGCGCTAAGCCGTTGCGCAGCGCATTACAAACAATTGTGATCGGAGGCCTTGCGGCCGCCGCGGCCTTCGCCCTGGCAAAGCTCATTTCCTGAAGGCAGTGGCGCGATTTTCGAAATTATGACTTTAACGTACCCATTCCCGATGGTAATATGATCCGCAAATTTCCTTTTCGGGCCATCCCGATGAGCAAAGAATCAAATACTGCCAATGAAAAACCGAGCACGACCCTGCCCGGAACTGTCGAGAAGATCATTAAGCCTCCGCACCCAAGCCTGCCGGAAAAAGCACAGATCGATGTCGGAGGCGCTGACGATCTCTATCGGGAAATTCGCATCGAGAATACCTTGACGGATGAAAATGGAAGCAAAGTAGGCCTTAAGCAGGGCGCGCAAGTTGACGTCACCATCGAAGCAGATCGCGAAGATACAACCAAGAAGGAAGACACAACCGAGAAAAAGTAAAATTAACCAACCGCCTTACGCGATTTGCCTTGACTTCCATTCTTAGTCTTCCTAGCATGGTACTAACTTAATAGGGCGCTTGCCGTTGCCATCCTCACCCCACATCTAAAATACGGCTTGCGCCCGTTCTCTTTTTTCCACGCTTTTCTCCTTTTCCCGCGCTGATTTTCTTGCATTGGGTTCTTCGCGCTCAGGCTTTTCGGTGACGATCCTTAAAGAAATATGCTTCAAATGCAGGGGCGCGGCTGCTCCACTCGAAAAAGATATTGCAGCCGTCCGCGTAGATTCTCTATGTTCGCGTGCTGTGGAGGTGTTAAGGCAGTTTATCGACGACCCATTCTGGGCTCAACTCCCGCTTCAGTCTGTGAGCAATCTGCTTTTTCAAATCACCGTAGGTCCTATCAGCGAATGCGTCTCGCCGCACTAGTGCTGCGGAGTTTCACGAGGAAGCTGCCGCCGATATGTAGGCGCGAGCGTCCCGCTCGTGCGAGGTTTGACGGCACCGTCACGGACCACCTAGGCGCGGACGCCCTCGTCCGCGAATGCTGGACAGGGTATGCTCTTTAGCCTGTCAGGTCAGGTGCGTAGTGGACTCCTTCACTTCTGCCGCACTTTCGGGCCGGCTACGTCCTTTCGTGCTGCTGGAAATTCCGGTTCTGCCCGGTGGAATCGCCGGTCTGCAAGAAACTCAAGCAGACTCCGTTGCTTATGTTTTCAGGAAAAGCGTCAGCTTGGTAATCAAGATCACATTCCTGCCGATTACCTAAATGGAAACCTCCGAGTGAAAGGCCTCTCTCCTTGCTGCATGCGGCAGTTCGGGCGCGTTTGTTAGCCGCGAAGGGCATGGTTTACCTCTGGCTTCTTATATTGACTCTGGCGTGCCCTGTTGCAGGCCTGGCTCAAGCCCCCAGTGAATACGAAGTTAAAGCTGCATTTCTCTACAACTTCGCCAAGTTTGTGGACTGGCCATCAGGCGCCTTTCCCAGTAATGAGGCTCCATTTTTGATTTGTGTTCTAAGCCAGAATCCCTTCGGAAATCAGCTGCAGCAGATTACGGACGGGAAGAGGGTTGGGGGACGACGAATCCAAGTACTGTTTCTCGATCGTGTTCGAGACGCCCGAACGTGCCAAGTTCTTTTCATCAGCTCCTCGGAAAGGTCGCAAATCAAAGAGGTGCTGGAGAATCTCCGCGGTAGCAACACTCTGACGGTCGGGGATACCAGCGGATTTGCGCAGTCGGGAGTGGCCATCAATTTCATCTTGGAGCAAGATCGGGTGCATTTCGAGATCAATGTGAAAAGCGCACAGAAGGCTGGGCTGAAGCTCAGCTCCAAGTTGCTATCGGTGGCGAAGGTTGTCGAGACTTCGAAGGGTACAGGAGATTGAAATGCGGGTTATCCAAGCCATGTCGATCCGCCGCAAGCTGACCCTGATCATTATGGCTATCACCAGCGTCGTGCTCCTGCTGGCCTGTCTGGCTCTGGCCGGCTACGACCTGGTTACAATGCGGCGGGCCGAGCCCAGAAAGCTTGCAACCCTAGCGGATGTGTTGGCCGGGAACAGCACGGCAGCTTTGACCTTCGGGGATGCCCAGGCTGCGACCGAGGTGCTCTCCGCGCTGAAGGCCGAACCGCACATTACGGCGGCTTGCATTTATACCAGGAACGGACAACCATTTGCCCGTTATGCGCGCGATCGTGCCACCTCGCCCCTGTTTCCGCTGGTGCCACAACAAGACGGGAGCTACTTCGTAGACGATCACCTAATCCAGTTTCGTCCGATTCAGCTCGCTGGTGATTCGATGGGCACGGTCTACATCGCTTCCGACTTGGAAGAATTGCATGCCCGCTTCCGGGCTTCCGTCGTGGTGATCACCCTAGTCCTTTTGGTCTCTTCCACCATTGCTTTCCTACTAGCGTCGGGGCTGCAAAAGCTGGTTTCCGAGCCGATCCTCGAACTAGCAGAGATCGCAAACGTCGTTTCTGCCGATAAGAACTATGGAATTCGCGCGCCAATCCGCAGTCATGATGAACTCGGAATACTGGTATCCCGCTTTAACGAGATGCTTGGACAAATTCAGATTCGTGACCAGGAGCTGCAACATCATCGCGAACACTTGGAAGACGAAGTGGCAACCAGGACCGAGGAACTCAGGAGCACAAACACGCAATTGGAGACCGCAAAGGAGGCTGCCGAAGCGGCCAACCGCGCCAAAAGCGAGTTCCTGGCCAACATGAGCCACGAGATCCGTACGCCCATGAACGGTGTGCTGGGAATGACGGAGTTGGCACTGGACACCGAGCTCACCGCCGAGCAGCGCGAGTACTTGCAGACTGTCAAATCCTCCGGAGATGCGCTGCTGGGTTTGATCAATGACATTTTGGACTTTTCCAAGATCGAATCCGGCAAGCTGGATCTCGACCCGGTCGACTTCAATCTCTACGATAGCCTGGCGGAAACCATGAAAGCCTTGGCCTTGCGCGCACACCAGAACGACTTGGAGTTGGTATGCGAGATTCGCCCGGAGGTGCCCCAGCAAGTGGTCGGCGATCCCGGACGCCTCCGTCAGGTACTAGTGAATCTGGTGGGGAATGCCATTAAGTTCACCCAGAAGGGCGAAGTGGGAGTTCGGGTTGAACGAGTCTCCCACTTACCAA
>QIAR01000212.1 GCA_003225595.1 Acidobacteriota bacterium
TTGAGAATCGCGATACGGTCTACGCCCATACCGAAAGCGAAGCCAGAAAATTTCTTCGGGTCGTAGTCCACAAACCCGTAGACATTCGGGTCGACCATCCCGCAGCCTAGCAGTTCAATCCAACCACTGGCCTTGCACTGCGGACAGCGGCCGCCATCGCGATATCCTTTACCGCCACAGAAAATGCAACTGATCTGCACGTCGGCGCTGGGCTCGGTGAAGGGAAAGAACGACGGATAAAAGCGAGTCTTCACACTCGAACCGAAAAAGGCCTTCATGGCGTGGTCGAGCGTGCCCTTCAGGTCGCAGAAGGTGAT
>QIAR01000214.1 GCA_003225595.1 Acidobacteriota bacterium
ACGGGATTTTCTCAGGAATGCTTTCGGTCTGGGAGCCGGCTTAGCGGCGGCACCGCGCCTGCTCGTTGCCCAGGAGTACGCCGACGGTTCCATGAACATGGCTCACAAAGGCCACCGTGCCGAACGTGGCGGCAAAACTGTGCTGGTTGAAACTCCGGATGTTCCCCAGCTTCCCTGGCGAATGGTCGGTGGTATGAAGGAGTTTCACCTCATCGCCGAGCCCGTGAAGCAGGAGTTGATCCCAGGCAAGGTCGTAAACCTCTGGGGCTATAACGGCAGCGTTCCCGGGCCGACGATCCAGGTGAACCAGGGAGACCGGGTGCGGATCATCGTGGATAACCACCTTCCCGAACCCACCTCCATGCACTGGCACGGGTTCGAGATCCCACACGACATGGACGGCGCTCCTGGAACCAGTCAAAATTCGATTCCGCCTGGCGGTCGCTTTGTTTACGACTTCACACTCCACCAGGCAGGGACGTTCTTCTACCACTCGCACCTGGCGATGCAGGAAATGATGGGCATGATCGGGGCCTTCATCATGCATCCCAAGGAAGCCTACGATCCGCCAGTTGACAAGGACTTCGCGATCATCTTGCAGGAGTTCGCGATTCTTCCCAACAACCCGATCCCCAACTCCATGAATATGGAGTTCAACTGGCTGACCTTCAACGGCAAGGCTGGTCCGGCCACGACTCCGCTAATTGTTCGACTGAACGATCGTGTCCGCCTGCGCTTCATAAACTTAGGGATGGATCACCATCCGATTCACGTGCACGGGCATACCGTTGCGGTCACTGGTACGGAGGGAGGACGGCAGCCCAAGGCAACTTGGGGTCCCAAGAACACGGTTCTGGTGGGAGTCGCCGAGGCCTACGACGTCGAATTCGTTGCCAACAACCCCGGCGACTGGATGGTTCACTGCCACCTGCCGCACCACATGATGAACCAGATGTCCTCGATGGTGGGGCCGATGACCCGGGGGAGCGACGGCATGCCTGCGGGCTTGAGCATGGAAGAAGGTATGGGCATGCTCCGGCACGGCAATGCCACCTCGGAGAAGAACGGCCCCAGCGTGGGCCGCGGGATGGGCGTCGGATCGACTCATGAACAGGCCATGGGGAACGGCCCACTGTCGGCTGATCAGGCCAGGCAGTCCATGCCGGGCATGCAGCACGAGGGAATGGAGACGGCAGCACCAGAGGTCAGCAAAGATGCGAACTCGGTTCCCGGATTTCCGCAAGATGCCTTCATGGAAGGCCCAGCGATGGCGATGGACAAGATGGTCGAGAAGCCGGAGACCTATGGCCTTCGTCCCGGCTGGAGCGGGTTCATGCAGGGGATGATGACCTTCCTTCGTGTTCTGCCTCCGGAAATGTACGACAGAGTGATGGCTTTGCGGGAGCGGCAGAAGGCTACGTCGGAACCCAGGCCGGAAATTGAGCACCAGCACCAGGGATAGGCGGTGGATGAAGTCATTGGATAGGAGAATGTAATGAAGACACAACATCCGGCATCGCTCAGCGTGATTGTGGCCATTTTGGTTGCTGTTCAAGGGCTGTCGCAGCTCGGGTTCGGTCAGAACCAGCAGAAGCCAGCTGACGCCGTGTCGGCACGCGCGGCAACGCCTTCGCCACAGAATCAAGCTACACCACGGCAAGCCGGCCTCACGGTCGCTGACCTGGAACAGATGGCCTTGAGTAACAACCCCACGCTGGCACAAGCTGCCGCTGAAATCCGCGCCGCCAGCGCCCGCAAGCTTCAGTCAGGGCTGTATCCCAATCCCACTGTCGGCTACCAAGGGGAGCAAATTCGAGGAGGTGTCCAGGGGGGTGGTGAGCAAGGCTTCTTCAATAGCCAAAACATCGTCCTCGGCCGCAAACTCGGGTTGAGCCGCGAAGTTGCAGAGCAGGAACGAAAACAGGCGGGGGCTGAGGCGGAGGAGCAGCGCTTGCGCGTGATTAATAGTGTACGCATGTTCTACTACCGAGCGCTGGCTGCCCAGGAGATGGTCGAGTTGCGGCACAAGCTCAGTCAGGTGGCCAACGATGCCGTCCAAACTTCGCACCAGCTTGCGAATGTTGGGCAGGCAGACCAGCCGGATGTATTACAAGCCGAAGTTGAAGGAGATCAGGCTGAACTGGCTGTCGTCGCTGCTGAGCAGAATCAACTTCGTGCCTGGAGGGCTCTGGCCGCGACGGTTGCGAAGCCCGAGATGCCGTTAACTCATCTCGCCGGAAATCTTAGCGACCTGCCTGAGGGCAATCCCGATCAATGGCTGCAGGCGATGGTCGAGGAGAGCCCAGCTGTCAAGATCGCAAAATTGGGTGTGACGAGAGCGGAAGCCGCCCTTGTGCGCTCCAAACGGGAACGGATTCCCGACCTGCAACTCCGAGGAGGCTTACAGCAGAACCAGGAGCTGAACCAGATCACACACCGCGCCATCGGCTTGCAGGGGTTCGCAGAAGTAGGTGTTCAGATCCCCGTCGTCAACCGTAATCAAGGGAATACTGAAGCTGCCAAGGCAGAGGTTGAACGGGCGCACCAGGAAGTTCAACGGGTCCAGCTGGTTCTACGTGAGCGTGCGGCGACACTGCTACAGAACTACATCACCGCCCGCTCCACAGTAGAAGGGTACCGGGAGCGGATGATTCCACGTGCGCGAAACGTGTACGAGCTGTATTTGAAGAGCTATCGCGGGATGGCAGCCGCCTACCCTCAAGTCCTGATCGCACAACGGACTCTGTTTCAGCTCCAGACAGATTACATCGCTGCCCTGGAGAACCTCTGGGCAAATTCCATCGCGTTGAAGGGATTCCTTCTGACCGACGGTCTGGAGGCGCCGAGCCGTGTCGGCGAAATAGATCGGCCGGTCCGCGAGATCAACCTGCCATCTTCGACGACAACCATGCAACCGCAGTAAAGGAAGACGAAGATGCGAAAATGGCAAGCGTCAGTTTGCAGCTACGGAATCGGTCAGCCGACGCCTTGAGCAATTTGATTCGATTCCACATCTTGCGACACTTCCACTATCCGACGTTCAGCTGCGCCTTCGACGGTTCAGCCACATGCCCATGCCAACACCGAGCAGGAGGGCGCCGGTGAGCTTCTTCCGGTCGCTGATGGGTACGAATCGCGTCTGCTGATCGCTTACTTCTACAACTCCTACCGGCACTGCGTGAACCCCTCCGCCACCTCCGCCACCCTCACCGCGAGCGCTCGTTTCTCCCATGCCGCCCGTGCCCGCGCCCGCTCCGTAGCCATAACTTATGCGGGCGACAGGAATGATGGTCTTTCCTTGGGCGGCGATCGGTTCGCCATAAATGGTTTTGACACTCGCCTGAGTGAGGACGCTGTCCCTCAACGATTGCAGTAAAGCCAGACTGCCCATGACAATCTCCTTGACACTCTTTGGTATCGTGGCCAGCTTCTATTATCGCCCGTCCATCGCGTCGGCGTACATGCGGCGGAACAGGCTCGGAAAAACGCGCCCGCGCGACAAATCGTTGACACAGCGGCTAAACAGAGTGCTGAAAAACTCATATGCATTCCACAGGCGAATGAGGTAAGAAGCAGGAATGCGAGGAGACGATCAACAGCAGGATGCGGTGTTTAGCTATGTGAGTTTGGAACAGCGAGTCCCCGGCGACCATCCGTTGCGGGCGATTCGCCAGATGGTAGATGCGGCCTTGCAAGAGTTATCGGTGCCGTTCAATGAGCTGTACGCGAACACCGGTCGCCCGTCGATCGCGCCCGAGAAGCTGTTGCGAGCGCTGTTGTTGCAGGCGCTGTATGGCAAGCGGAGTGAGCGGCTGCTGATGGAAGAGTTGGACTACAGCCTGCTGTTCCGCTGGTTTGTGGGACTGGGGATCGACGATGAGGTCTGGGACGCGACGGTGTTCAGCAAGAATCGGGATCGGTTGATCGAAGGCGAGATTGCGGCCAGGTTCTTTGCCGCGGTGCGCGGGCAATTGCAGCGATCGGGGGCTGCTGAGCGACGAGCATTTCACGGTGGACGGGACGATGCTAGAGGCCTGGGCCAACCGGCGCAGTTTCCGGGAGAAGGCGGACCCGCCGGAGCGAGGCAGCGGGCATGGCGGCAAGCGATTGCTACGCGACACGCATGAGAGCCGCACCGACCCGGAGGCGCGACTGTATCGCAAGTGCAACGCGGGCGCGGCGGAGCCTTGCTATCTGGGACACGTGCTGGCGGAAAACGATCACGGGTTGATTGTGGGGGCATGCGTGACCGAGGCGGGGACTCGGGCCGAGCGCGAAGCGGCTCTGGCCTTGTTGGATCATGCAGCGCAAGGCAAGCGCCGCACGCTGGGCGCGGACAAGCAATATCAAGAGCGGAATTTTGTGGAAGCCTTGCGGCAACGAGCGATCGTGCCGCACATCGCAGAGTACGAACGAGGCAATCTGCAGCGCAATAGTTTACGCGAAGAGGAACGCCACAGCGTCGGGTTTCTCCAGAGCCAGAGGAAACGAAAGCTAGTGGAGCAGAGCTTTGCTTGGATCAAACACTGGGCAGGGTTTCACCAGGTGAAATTGCGCAGCCGCAAGCGGGTGGAGTGGCTGTTTCAAATCGCGGCGGCGGCTTACAATTTGGTGCGCATGACGCGCTTGCTGGCGCCGGCAGTCTGAAGCCAGGCTCGCGGGGATCGTCAGAGAGCAAAAATCGCCAAGAGCGGCACCGAGTTGGCGTACTCGAAAAGACGAAAAAGCAAGCTTGCAGGGACTGCGGGGTGAAATTATTGAGTTTTTCAGCACTCTGTAAAGCCATCACTGATTCGGAACGGCTTTCGCGGCTCTGAAGGGCCGCTCTTCCACGGTGCTTGCACGCATGCGCCAGTTTTTCCGCAGTCTGGGAAGGCGTGCACACCTCTTTCCTGTTTCACACTGTAGCGGCGGCGGGTGATAGCTGCGCGAGTGCAAGTTTTTCTGGACCGCCTCGCAGATTGCGATGTCTTCGATCTGGACTTGGTCGCTGATAGCAATCTTCGCTGCGTCGCTGGCCAAATCCTTTTCTCCGGCTGCCAACATTAGGGCAAACCTGCAAGAAATCCTACAAAAAGCGTTCTCGTAAAGACTGGAATCGATGCAGGGGAATTAAAATAAGCAACACCCTCAAACGGCGACCCGGTCCACTCAGAGCGGGTGCCCCAAGAAACTGTGGAAAATGTGAATTGCAACTTCCGGGGCCGGGAGACGCCTCTCTGGATTTGCCGGTTGTAGTGCGCAGATTGTTGCGTCCCCTTACAATGATAGCGTCAGAGTCGGCCATGGGAGCCCATTCAGGGATCCAGAACAATGACAATAGTTGTCACAGCCAACGACGAAATTTGTCAGATTAGGTCTATGCGAAGGCAAACCACAAGGATTGTGCGGTGACCCCGAGGTGAGGCATAATTGAAAACACAGTGGTTCAACGGGTTGCTATCCACTTACTTTGGTAACTTCTGGCTGTGGCCCGCTAAGTGCCATCATACTGGGCGAGTCGGTCAACCTGACCTTAAACATGTTCAAACGGAGATGAGGGAAAATAGAATGCGGAAACAGAAAGGTTTTTCACTAATTGAGCTGCTGATCGTGGTCGCGATCATTCTGATCATCGCTGCGATCGCTATTCCAAACTTACTGCGGGCGCGCATTGCGGCTAACGAGTCGTCTGCGGCCAGCACCATTCGCAGCATCAGCACCGCCGAAGTGGCGTATTACACTGCCTACCCAGCGACTGGGTATGCGGCTCTTCTGGCCAATCTCGGCGGAGCGCAGCCCTGTACGCCGGTCATAGCGACCGCATGTCTGATTGATGATGTGGTGGCGACAAACGGGGGGGGCGCCGGCAAGAACGGCTACAACTATGCTAATGTGGGAACCATTTCCACCTATGTCGCGACCGCGGTTCCGATCACTCTGCAATCTACGGGGACCAGGGCCTTCTGCTCAGTTGAGGATAATGTGGTGCGTTTCCTGAACAACAGCGCGGCGGTTCCCGCCTATGCTGCTTGCCAGGGTTATGCAGCGCTTTCTAACTAACGCAAATTGGCCTGGTGCCTCGGGGGAGGGGCAAAAGGCAGGGAGCAGCGGAAAACCGCTGCTCCCTTTTATTTTTCTGCTCCGAAGTATTGACTCTGCTGCCTTCCGCCCAGGCGGCGGGTGGAGAGTGACTCAATAGACCATAGTCTCTCGTACCAACGACACGATTTGTCATTTTCGCGAAGGGTATGAGGCCAGGAATCTAGAGCTCATACGGCTGTCAGCTCTCTGGCCCGGCGTAGCCGCCTGATTTGCCTAAACTTAGTCTGCCTTTCGGGAAGGCAATGCAAAGCAGTGAATGGCCTTATAACTGCCACTAAATTCATGGCAATATCGCCGTGCTTACGATTTCCCTCAGAGGTGAGGAAAACAAGATGCCGAAACTGAAGGGTTTCTCACTGATTGAGTTGCTGATTGTAGTGGCGATTATCCTGATCATCGCCGCCATTGCGATTCCCAATCTGCTGCGTGCGCGTATAGCCGCCAATGAGTCGGCTGCGGTCAGCTCGATCCGCACGATAGGCACAGCTGAGGTTAGCTATCAAACCATCTACCCGGCGACTGGGTATGCAGCTGCTCTGACCAATCTCGGCGGAGCGCAGCCCTGTGTGCCGGCCGTGGCCAACGCATGCCTGATTGATGACGTGCTAGCGCAAAACGGGACCCCAGCCGGCACCGGCAAGAGTGGTTATAACTTTTCCGCAACCGGCGACGTGTCCACCTTTTTCGTGACCGCGGTTCCCATCGCCGTCAACAAGACTGGTAACCGCAGCTTCTGCGGAGTTGCCGATGCCGTGCTGCGATTCAACTCGTCGGGGGCAGCTATTGGTAACGCTGCTGCTTGCCTGGCACTAAACGCGATTAATTAGTAACTGAATTGGCGTGGGCATCGGCAGAGACGACAGAAGTGGGGAAGCCGAGTTAGGGACGTTTTGTTTACTTGTCCTAAAGTTTCGTGCGAGTTTGGCGTTGTGCCTGGGGGAAGGTACACATCCAACCGGGAACCGAGCTCGCTCGGTTCCTTTTTTTCTTCAGGTGAGATTTTCTTGCTCCGGCGCCGAGCTATTCGGCGATTTCTGCCTGGTCAATCCGAAGCTTTCTCATGGCGAAATTTAACCCTTTGACGCAGGGATTCCCGAATTGGCACGAGCCATGTAGGCCCACACGCCTGGTCTGCGCGGCCGAGCTAGGCTCGGCGATATCATCGGTCTTGAATGCCCAAGGCTTTCTACCGCCGCGACCTGCCTCATCTGCGGGCCAACTACAAACCACACTTCCTGACCTTCTGCACTTACAAGCGTTGGATCCTTCCGGAGGGCACGTTCAGTAGTGTTGCAGTGCCGTCTTCATGAGAATCGCGCGCGGGGTTAGCGACAGCGGTCAGTCCTGCAAATGAAAGCAGCTCGAAGCAAAAATAAGATTCGCCCGGCTCATCTGCAAAGATTTTGGTACCCAATTGCATGATCTCACTTTTTCCCGGTCTAGCATGGCAGCAGATTCATCCATCAGAAGGGCCCTAACCATGTACCAAGGAATGGCAGGGATGGCACAGCGTAATGAGATTATCTCTGAGGTCACTCCCGCAATGGCTGCGCAGCTGCTTGTGATGGACCTCCAGCGATTTCATGCTGCCACAGGATTGGCATCGCCATCCGTCACGTTCAAGCACTTGTCTCTGAAGATGCCTGTAGGAATTAGCGTCCAGTCGCCAGCGAGGCTGCTTCGGCCGTACCCTGTTCACGATGCCCCCTGGTTCTCTTGTTCCAGGAAGGCTTCTTTTTGCGCATGTGGCAGGAACTTGAAAAATCGCGAGATCGAATGCAAAAGCAACTCCGGGCTCCCATTGTCCAGGTTTGCCCCC
>QIAR01000215.1 GCA_003225595.1 Acidobacteriota bacterium
TTCCGCCATATCAGCCATGGAGCAACCGGCGTTGAGGTCGGGCAGAATCGTTACCTGGCCCGGGAGGCTGAGAATGTCGGCGCTCTCGGCCATGAAGTGCACGCCGCAAAAAACGATGTACTTGCCGGCCGCGTGCGCAGCCTGCTGCGAGAGCTTGTAGGAATCGCCGCGGAAATCGGCGAAGCGGATGACCTCATCGCGCTGGTAGTGGTGCCCCAGAATGACGACCTCGCGGCCCAAAGCCGTCCTAGCCGCGGAAATGCGGCCGTCCATGGTGTGATCTGGGAGCACAAGATAATTGTCCAAAGGACAAGCAGTTGTCGCGGTTGCCATTTTTGGTCACGCTTTCAGTCCCGAATGGGCTACCGCCACCTAACAGCGGCCGCTCAAACTGGAACGGGGATGTTGAAAGCCTCCAGCGACTCCAGTCGGTTCACTGCACCCTAGGTGCCCAACCGGCGGGGATGTTGAAGCCGCTAGCTTTTCCCTTACAGCTAGTTGGATGCTCAGAACCAGCCGCAAGCGTCACGATTTCTGTGATGTACAATACAGCGGCCAGCGTTTGAAGATCCGGCTATATTGTGCACTCTCCATGGGGCAATAAGCAAGTTGAGGTAGACATCTCACCACAACACTAAAGTTCCACGAAGAAGCCAATACTTCAATGAGTTTCTTCGTGGACCTTCGTGTCCTTTGTGGTCAGATGTCTTTCCTGAATGCCGAGGGCTGAGATCGGAAAGGTCATCCCCCGATGTGCACCATGGTCCTCGACGCCGGCACGAAATCCGGCTCGCCGATGTGATGGCGTTGTTCTTTTTTCTGGACGACGCCACGGATAAATTCTGCAAGCTCATCGTCGGACGCACCCCGGCGCATCTGACCGTGCAGGTCATGGTCCCAGATGGAGAACAGGCACGTGCGGATCTTGCCGTCGGAGGTGATGCGGATGCGGCTGCAATGTCCACAAAAAGGATGCGACACAGGCGCGATGATGCCGATTTCGCCGACCCCATCATCGAACCGATAGCGGCGTGCAGTTTCGCTGCGCTCGTGCGGGATTTCGACGAACGGACGATATTCGTTCATGCGCTGCACGATTTCATCAAGGGTTACGACAACCTCAGGCGACCAGACGCGGTCTTCTTCGAGCGGCATGAACTCGATGAAGCGGACAATGACGCCTTCCTCGCGGGCGAACATGCCGAAGGGGATGATCTGGTCTTCATTGAAGCCGCGCATCAAGACGCAATTTACCTTGACCGGCTCGAGGCCGGCGCGCTTGGCAGCGCGGATGCTAGCGAGTACGTTGTCGTAGCCATTGGGCACGCGCGTGATGCGGGCGAAACGGTCGGGATCGACAGCGTCCATGCTGACGGTGACGCGGTTGAGTCCGGCTTCCTTCAGGGGGTGCGCCATGTCGGCCAGCAGGTGGCCGTTGGTGGTCATCGCGATATCGAGCGGATCGCCGTCGACGGTGGGGAGTTTTGAGAGTTCACGGACGAAGTCGATGACCCCTTTGCGCAGCAACGGCTCGCCCCCGGTGATGCGGACTTTCTTGATCCCTAGGCCGACCAAAATACGGGTCATGCGCAAGTATTCGGAAAACGGCAGGTCGGCGTAGAGCGCGCCTTCATTTCCGGTGCGGCAGTAGACACACTTGTAGTTACAGTGGTCAGTGATCGAGATCCGGAGATCGGTGATCGGCCGGCCGAATTTGTCGATGAGAGCCACAGCCGTTAGCACCTAGCAGTTAGCATTTAACCCCTCAAGCGGTTTTGCTGGAAACCGGCACAAACCTGAATCGTCCAAATGCCGACTGCTAATTGCTAAGTGCTTCCTTGTCGAAGCTACTGCATTAGAGTCATGTAATGAGGGAAAAGAAACACACAGGCAGCGCTTTGCCCGGGGAGTGTCTCCTTTCCAAAGTGCTTCTCGCGAAGCACGGGAGGCACCGGCGTTTCCACCAGCACCCTCGGAGTTGTAGGTCCTTGTGCTCTGCGGAATCTTCACGTCCTCTGTGATCAGAAGCTTTCACTCGCGAGGATCGCGAAGACCACCCGTACAGCACAAAGAAAAATTCTTCCGCTACAAACCCCTCGCCGCCACAGCCAAGGTATCACCGGAGGCCAAGGCGGTCGGAAACTCGGTTCACATTATAAATGCAGGGGGGCCTGCGGAAGGGCGAATTTTGGAGTCTCACGATATCAGGTCTGAGACGGCGGCACGGAATGAATCGGTGCAATCCGCGGTTAAACGAATTACATCCCGTCGTAATTTGGCCCGCCGCCGCCTTCTGGAGGAACCCAGGTAATGATTTGATAGGGGTCGGCGATGTCGCAGGTCTTGCAGTGCACGCAATTCGACGGATTCAGGCTGATGCGCTTACCGTTTGGGGCGGAGCTGTCGTCCATCATTTCGTATACGTTCGCTGGACAGAAATTCTGACAAGGGCTGCCGAATTCTCTTATGCAGCGCTGCTCGCAAATGTCCGTGTCGTGAATGATAAGGTGCGCGGGCTGGTCTTCTTCGTGCTTAGTGCCCGAGTGGTAAAGATCGGTCAGCTTATCAAAAGTGAGCTTGCCATCGCCTTTGTAGGGGCCGAGCAGGTGGGCCTCGTCGCCGCCGTTCGCAGGGAGCTCGGCCAGCTTCTTCATGTGCTCGTAGCCGGGTTTCGACCAATAGCGGTCACGGAGACCACGCCCGCCGGTGATCTGCTGTAATGCGGCATTGAACATCCCTGCCCAGAAGCCGTGCTCGAATCCATGGTGGAAGTTGCGAACTTTCCAGAGTTCATCTTTTATCCAGCTATTTTCGACGCGGGTTTGGAATTCCCCAAGCGTCGTAGCAGAGAAGTCGCCTTTCTTCAGCGCCTCGAACGCAGTTTCCGCGGCCAGCATGCCGCTCTTGATAGCCAGGTGAATTCCCTTGAGCCGCTGTGAGTTGAGGAAACCGGCGGAGTCGCCGAGGATCATCCAGCCATCACCCGCGACCGGCGGAATCGCCCACCAGCCGCCGTAAGGGAGCGCCTTTGCGCCGTAGCGGATCATCTTCCCCCCGGCGAGCAGCTTGGAGATAAACCGGTGCCGCTTGAATTCCTGCAGGACGCGCTGGGGATCGAGCCGCGGGTCAGGGTAGTCGAGACCGGTGACAAATCCAAGTGAAACGATGTTCTCCTTGCCACCATAAATCCAGGCGCCGCCGTATTCTTTCGAGGTTAGCGGCCATCCCATGGTGTAGATCACTTCACCCGGAGCGATGCGGCCAGAGGGCACTTCCCACAATTCCTTTACACCGACACCATAGCTTTGCGGGTTGCGACCGCGCTCGAGATTGAAGCGCGCAACTAGCTGCTTCGTAAGCGACCCGCGAGTGCCTTCAGCGAGGATGACGAGCTTCGCTTTGAGATCGTAGCCGGGTTCGAAATTGGATTTAGGCTGGTTCTGTTTGTCGACGCCCTTGTCGTCAGTCTGCACGCCGATAACGCGGCCGCCATCCAAGAGCAACTCAGATCCCGCAAAGCCAGTAAAGATAGTGATGCCCGATTCCTCCGCCTTGCTGCCCATCCACTTTACAAAACGGTTGAGTGAGATGACGTAATTACCGTGGTCCCGAAGTGGCGGCGGTGTGATGGGGAATTTCAACTTGCCGTTCTTAGTTAGAAAGTAGACGGATTCTTTACTGACTTCCGCGTCGATGGGAGCTTCTTTTTCGAAGCCAGGGAGCAGTTCGCGCATGGCGCGCGGATCGAGCAGAGCACCGGAAAGGCAATGCTGACCGATCTCGCGGGACTTCTCGAGCAGGTATATGTTTTCTTTGCTAAGTTGCGAACCGGGATTCCTCTCGTTGTGTTGGTCAATGAGCTGCGAGAGACGAATGGCGCAAGCCATGCCCGCGGGGCCGCCGCCGACGATGACGACATCGGCGGGCATCTGGGGGCGATCGATGCCTTCAAGAGGTTTGCGGAAAACCAGCATTCAAGTTAGCGACACATTCTTTTCGCCACGAATTCACGCGGATCAATGCGGATCATGAATATCGACTGGCTATGATAAATCCAGCCGGCAGTTCAGCGCAGAGGATCGGGAACACCGAGCTGTTTGCAGATGCGAACTGCGGTCGGATTCTTGACCTCGCGATGTCGGGGGACCGTACCGGTCCGTTGAGTGGCAGGATTGTAGTAGACGCTGTGTTTGGGACCCTCACGCACGAGCACACAGCCGCTTCCTTCCAAGTGTCGGAATAGATCGAGTCGTTTCAATCGGGCTGACCATGCCACATCTCCGCCTGTGGATGTGCTGCTTTCTTTGTGGAAAACAAGGTTGAAATCTGTCAAGTCCGCTTTTGGCTCACGGGTAGTCTGGAGATTGAACCAATGCACCCCGATAAGTGCGATAGACGAACAATTAGCGAATGCCACTGGACGAGAGGCCTAAGGTTGACCTAGCGAAACAACCATCCTTTCGCGCGTAACTTTCTTGCCGAGGCTGGACTTCCCCGTTAGGTGACGGTTGGCTTCCAGCAGTTCTTCCACCGCATCGCGGAGGTTTTCGCGGGCTTCTTCCAGCGTATCACCCCCAGAAATTGCCCCGGGCAGTTCTTCGGTGTAAGCGACATAGCCACCGCCTTCGGACTCGGGAACCTCTTCGTAAACAGCGGTGAGGGTCATATCCATGGCTCTATTTTACCCAACCATGTCCTGCCAACCACCTGCATTTTCTTGACACCAGCTAGCTGGCCCCTTTTACCTTCTTCACTTCTTCAATCAAAGGTGGCACGATGTCGAACAAATTCCCCACCACTGCGTAATCGGCGATTTCGAATATGGGCGCTTCGGAATCTTTGTTCACCGCAATGATGGTGCGCGCACCCTTCATGCCCACAATGTGCTGAATGGCGCCGCTGATGCCGAGCGCGAGATAGAGTTTGGGTGCAACCGTTTGACCGGAAGATCCAATCTGGCGGTCCATGGGTAGCCAGCCCGAGTCGCAGATGGGACGCGAGGCCGCAATCTCGCCACCGAGAGCTTCGGCAAGTTGTTTTGCGATTTCGATGTTCTTCTGCTCTTTTATGCCGCGACCGACAGCGACGATAATTTCGGCTTGGGTAAGATCAACTGCTTGCTTTGCTTCTTTGAAAACCTCGTGCGGTTTGTTGCGGATGATGTTTTCTGGGATCTCCACATCAACCGCCTCGACGGGAGCGGCACTCGATTCGGCCTCAACCTTGTCCCCACGAAAAGCTCCATTTTGAAAAGTGACGAACCAGGGCGGGTCGCAGGCGAAGCTGACATCGGCTGCGAGCTTGCCCTGGAACATCTGGCGAGTGAGGAGCAGCTTGTCTCCTTCTTTCTTGTAGCCGATGCAGTCGCTGATTGCAGTGCGATCCATGGCGGTGGCAAGTTTGGGCACGAAATCGCGAACCTGATAGGTGTGTGGCATCAAGACGAGCTTGGGTTGCTTCGACGAGATGAACTGTTTGAGCGCGGCGACGAACGCGTCGGGCGTGTAGGGCTCGAGCTTGGGTGACTCGATGACATAGACCTTGGCGACTTTCTTTGCGGCAACTTCTTTGGCGAGTGTGCCCGTCCTGCTGCCGAGAACCGCGGCTTCGAGTGTCCAGCCGGTTTCGGCGGCAAGGGCCTGCCCAGCGGTGAGAGTTTCCCACGAGACGCGGTTGAGCTTGCCTTCCCGTTGCTCGACGACCACCAGAATTATGTCAGGCATAAGGGCGGTTCTCAGTTCTCATGCTCAGTCGGACCCATGTGGCGCGGCTGCCCTCGTCCACGAAGAGTATGGGCAGCCTTCGTCGTTGCATATGCGGCGGCCAACCTGCCTGATACAAGCATGAGTTTTGCCGCCTCCTTTAAATCGACGCCCACTCCGGTTTGCCGGGCGAGGCGAACCTTGCCCAGGGAAGACGCCTGTCAAGGCTTAGAGTACCCGCACTTCGTTGCGCAGCTTCTCCGCCAACTTCTTCGCGACTTCGCCCGGAGGGCCTTCGAGAAACTCCGTGTTCTTCGTCTTCTGTGGTACGTACAGCCGCTCGATTTTTTGCATGTTGCTGCCGATCGCCGATTGCAGTTCGGGAAACGTGACTTTCCGCAGCGGTTTGTTTTTGGCCTGCTTGATTCCAATAAGCGTTGCGTAACGGAGCTTGTTGATTCCGGATTGTATGGTCAGCAAGGCAGGCAGCGGCATCTCGACAAACTGGAAATATCCGGCCTCGAGTTCCCGCTTAACGCGAATACCCGAATCGCTTTTTTCGATCTGCATGATGATGGTGGCATGCGGCCAGCCCAGCAACTCAGCCAGGACAACGCCAGTTTGGGCATAGCCGTAGTCATCGGATTGCAGGCCGGTGAAGATCAGGTCGAACTTCTCACCTTTTATTGCGGCTGCGAAAGCACGCGCCGTGTTGATAGCATCGAGTCGGACAAAGCTCGCGTCTTCGAGGTGAATGGCCCGATCGGCGCCCTTGGCCAGAGCTTCGCGGAGCACCTGCTGCGCGTGCGCTGGGCCAGCGGTGATGACAACGACCTCGCCGCTGTGCTTTTCTTTCTGACGCAAAGCCTCCTCGAGCGCGTACGCGTCCGGTTCGTTGACCTCATAGGACACATCTTCGCGAATCCAGGCGCCGGTTTCGTTCAGCTTCAGTGGCGCGTCCTTCTGCGGCACCTGTTTCATGCAAACCAGGATCTTCAACAGCAAACTCCTTGCATCCTGTCTTGTCAGAGTCGACAGGGAAGTATAAAGGACGACGACGGGAGTGGGGAAACGTCCGCACATTTGTGTAGTGCCTTTCTTCTGGACGGCAGATCCCGGCTTGCCAAACGCACGGAGAACCGGGAATTAGCCCTTATTACGGCAGCAGCCCCGAGTCGCGACAGAAAAATCGGGTGGCATCGGTGAACCCATAGGCATCCAGGGCAATCTTCTCCAGCCCGTGCTGCTCGGCAAACCGCGTTACTTCCGGAAGCGACTGATCCCAGTCGACAAGTTAACCCACTACCCTACGCTTTGACGGATTGATGGCCGGCAATGCAAGTTGGCCGAAACGCTGCTCGCTCGGTATCTCTGCGTCTTTAAGTTCCTCCCGTTGGAGAAGGGTAATGGTGCGATATGCGTCGCTCAGTTCCATCAATTCGCGACGATTGCTGTCATTGCCGGACTCCACCTGCTGGAGCCGCTCGAGAATCGCCTTCTCCGCTGCTTTTGCCTTTTCGACAAAGAGGGTTGGTTGAAGTTCTAATACGGCGTCTTCATAGAGACGTTTCCAAATGGTTTCATTGCTGGCTTTGCTCTGCATAAGATTTCTCCTGTCAGGACTTGCGAAGGAATCGGATTGGACGGCTGCAATAGCTAGGCTCCGCAGCTCCCAAGCTCATTTGCAAGTTTGTTGTTCGCGATCCACGTCTACTGGATCGAGCTTGCGGCGGCCGAGAAAGCGTTGTTGGCGTTGGAGCCGACCAGTCGGATAGTACCAACGACAAGCACGAGAATGAGCGCCAGCATGACCGCGTATTCAGCGATGTCTTGCCCGTCATCCTCTAACCACATCTTGCAAAGGAGGGCGATCATATTCCACCTCCGGTGGATTGCAACACGGCCCTCGAGGGTCCGTGGATTGGTTCGAGAATCGCTAAGCTAGAAGGAGCGCAGCAGAGGGAGGTGCTCGACTATCGACCGGATAGATGAATACTGTTAGGGATAGCAGAAAACGTTGTTCAGTAGAGGTACCGACCAGCTTGCGGATTGGCGCTGAGAACAACGCCAGCAAGGGCACGAGCGGGAGCACGCGCAGCCGCGTACGAGCCGATGCCCCGCTCGGCGTGATGCACTTCGGTATTTTGCGGGACAAACCCGAGGCTTCTACGGCTAGCGGCGTGGCGTGCAAATCGTCGGTGGCTGAAATCACCGGCAAAAAGAGAACCAGCACACAGCCAAGCGCAAACAGTGGCAGGTGCAGGTCCTGCCGCTTTGCGCTGCGCCTACACTGGCGAATCCAGATGCCAAGAGCACCGGCTGCAATGACTAGCCAGAAAGTGTTTAGTAGGAGTTCCATTTCTTGCGCTGCTGTAAGCGGCGTTAATTGTACCTCCCCGGTTGAGGTTCAACAAGTCGAGCAGACTCAGGTGACGTAACTTCGATTGTGCAAAAGCGGGAGGGTGTAAGTTAGGGGCTGGATGCGGCGAGAAAAAACGTCGCCTCCGGGGGAGGAACAAAAATGTCTTTTGACAATCCCCTTTATAGGACAAGCAGGTTGACATCACCACCTCATGTCGCTGTCTAGTTTGCTTCTGTCCCTCTGTGATAAAACTCTTCCGTGACCCCGGACTCTCCGCAGCAGCACGCCAGTTCCAGCATGTCGGCAACGCAGGTCCAACTGGATGACCAGTCCCGTCAATATTTCCCCGGCCTCCTCGACAAGGTCTTTCTCGATGCCGCTTGTGTGTCCCTGGCGCCGCGGCCCGCCGTCGAAGCTGTCCAGAAGTTTCTCGACCTCGCAATGTTCTGCCCGCTGGACTCCTCCACTGCCCACCACATTCTTATGGACGAAATGCGAGCCGCCGCCCGTCCCGCTGCCGCTCGCCTCATTAACGCGCACGAGGACGAAATTGCGCTGGTCGAAAGCACCACTCACGGTCTCACTCTTGCCGCGAACTCCATTCCGCTCGAACCCGGCGACCGTGTCCTCCTTTCAGACCTTGAATTTCTGCAAGTTGCCGTTCCCTGGATTCAAAAGAAAAAAGAGGGCATCGAAATCGATGTCATCCCCAATCGCAATGGCGAAGTGCTTGTGGAAGATTTCGCCGAACGACTCACGCCCCGCACACGCATCATCAACATCAGTACAGTTCAATGGACGAACGGCTATCGTCTCGACCTCGCGGCCCTCAGCCGACTTTGCCACGAACGTGGCATCTGGCTTGTGGTCGACGCCATCCAGCAACTCGGTGCCACTCCGCTCGATGTCCGCCAAACGCCCGTGGACATCCTCGCTTGCGGCGGACACAAATGGCTCAACTCTCCCTTCGGCTGCGGCTTCCTTTATATAAGACGCGACGTGCTGCCCGATCTGCACCCGCCCCTTGCCGGCTACCTTTCCATCGAAGATCCGCCTGGCGGCTGGGGCGAATATTTCCAGACTCCGACCACCACGCCGGTAAAGAATTATGAATTCGTGAACACAGCCCGCCGTTTCGAAACGGGCGGGACTTCGAACTATCCCGGCGCGGTCGGCCTCGCCGCTTCCCTCAAGCTAATCCACGAACTCGGCCCCCATCGCATCGCCGAGCACATCTATGCACTCACTGACCAACTCCTTGCCGGATTGGACCGCCTGGGTCTGAAGATTGTTACGCCGCGTGCCCGCGAAAATCGTTCCGGCATCGTGACTTTCTCCGTCGGCTCTGCCGAAGAGAATGTCAAGTTCATGCAGCGCCTGCTGGAAAGGAAAATCCTCGTCTCCGTGCGCTATACCTCAAACGTCGGCGGCATACGCATCTCCTGCCACTTTTACAATTCACAGGAAGACATTGACACTCTGCTAAGTGAAGTGAAGAAGCTCACGTAGGGGCAGATGCCCTCGTCTGCTCGGTCCTAGCACGGCTCGGCTTGATACGGTTGGTATGAAAGCACGTCGTGAGCAGTGCTGTTATTAGCCGTGTCACCCTGAGCGAGCGTTTTCCTTTGGCTCGCGAAAGGGAAATAGGAGTCGAAGAACCCTGCTACCTTGATCCTGCGAAGAATGCGGAAAGAAATTTCTAAAAAGCACTCGGGCTGATCCAATTTCCCAAAGAGCTTTTCCTTCGTGTACCTTCGTGTCCTTTGTGGTTAGAAAAATCTTTCCGGATCCAGAGCCTTGCCCTCAGTGCGGTCGAAGGGTGCCCTCTGCGGCAAAAACCCCGCCATAAGCAGCTCAGGGTTAACTCACATGGAGACGCTCGTTACTGAAGTTTCTTCAGCGCCTCCAGCAACTCTGCGATATTCGGCAACTGATCAAGCGGGTAGGTCTTCGCAAACGCAATCTTTCCGTTCTTGTCCACGATGAATGCCGCGCGCTCGCAAATCCCTGGCACCGGTGGCCCTTCTCGCAGTACACCGAATTTCTGCGTCACCTCTCCATGCGGATAAAAATCCGAGCATAACGGCAGCTTCACCATGCCGATTTCTTTTTTCTGCCACGCCTCGTGGCTGAGAATCGAATCTACGCTAATGTCCACGACCTGGGCATCGAGTGCCGCCAACTTCTCGCGGTTCGAGTCGAACGTCGGCACCTGCGCCGCTCAGGTCGGGGTCCAGTCTAGCGGATGAAATGCCACTACGACGTGTTTCTTGCCCCGGAAATCGCTGAGCTTCACTTTCAACTTCCGTTCGCCCTCAATCGCTGGCAGCTCAAAATCCGGAGCCGTGTCTCCCACTTTCAACGCCATTCTCGCCTTCCTCCACCTGTCAATACTATCCGAGCCGTGCCCGTTTCTGCGCTTGGTCTCCTGCATTCGTTAAGATCGTCTTCAGGTGACGCAGCGAAGAGTCTCCTCTGCGTTCTTTGCTGCGGGTTCCCGGCGAAATCTCCGGTTCACTTTGATCATGGCCCCTATCCAGAAAGTAGCATACAAAAATTAAGGGCGACCTTTCGGCCGCCCTTCTGTGTTTCTCAACGCTCGTGGTTTATACAGGCCGCACGTTCTCGGCTTGCCAGCCCTTCGGGCCTTTTACCACATCGAACTGCACCTGCTGACCTTCCTGCAGGCTGCGGAACCCCGCTGCCTGGATCGCCGAGAAATGAACGAACACATCCTCGCCGTTCTGGCGGCTGATGAACCCATAGCCCTTTGCATCGTTAAACCACTTTACTGTTCCTGTTTCCATTGCGTTGCTTGTTCCTTTTTCTTTGAAGTATTTGCGCTGAAACTCGCAGACTTCTGCAGGCAGGTCACGCTTGTGGAGCGGAGAAACTGCTTACAACCGCAAAGATCAAACGCGGCATTATTGTACCTTTAGCGTCAAAGAAATTCCAGAGTATGTGGACCGCATCATCTACTCCATCCTTGGAGATTCGATCTGGAATGGAAAAATCCGCACCCCTCTCCGTATTCGCACAGCCTGATGTTACCCATAAGTACCTGATATTGAATAGGTTGCGCACGATCATCCCGATCAGTCATTATTAGATCCTCGTCATCTCGCGCGCAGCAACTTGGTTTGCTTGCAAATGAAGTTGCGGAGTCGAAGGTCCCTACTCGTGCAGACTTGACTTGCATCAAATCCTCGCGAACTGATGGCTCGCCGCCGGTTCCTTCATGTGCCATCGTGTCCTTTGTGGTTCACCATGTGACTTACCCTTCGGGCCCACAGCCAGCGCTTAGACATCTCTGATGAATTGCCGAAAGCACTCAACCCGGCAATAGGCGAATCAGCTATTCTCCCAACCACGTTCCGTAGGGCCTGAGCGTTTCCACGTTATCAAAGATAATCTTCATAGCCGCGGTGATCGGGATCGCGAGGATTAGACCAACCGCACCCCACAGCCATCCCCAAAAGAACGCGATGGTCACGGCTAGTGGGTTCAATTGCAGGCGGCTTCCCAGGAACTTTGGGTAGAGCACGTTGAGACCAAAAAGGTGCAGCCCGAGGACCGTCAGGGCGATGATGAGCAGTTGTGAGGATTCCAACTGGCCCAGGCCTACCACCAGCGGCGCAATCGTTGCCAATATCACACCAAGATATGGCACCAGGCTGAGGAACCCGCTGATGACACCGACAACATAGAAGTCAGGAAGATGAATGACCCCGAAGACTGCGGTGCTGACGCCAGCGATAAAGAGGCCCACCAGAAAATTCCCCACCAGGAAGCTGCGGATCATTGCCGCGATCAGACCCAGCGTCGTGTAAGCCGCGTGGCGGTTTTCCATGCTGAACAGCATGACCGTAGCCGCGCGCGCGTGCTGCTCCCAGGTGAGCATGAAGTAAACCAGAAAAGGTATAAACGACAACGGCAGCAGGGCATGAGAAAACGAGCCAAAGCTTTTCGTAAAAATGTCAGTCCAAGGCGAAGCCGGGCGCACCTTGACGGCATCTTTGTCTTCTTTGCCGGCTTCGAGCACGTTTTCAGTGGTCTTTTCCAGCTTCTCAGTCTTTTGACGGAAGCCCACCATGATGGACCGGATCTTGTTGGAATACTTGGGCAGGTCGTCTACGAACGACATCGCCTGGTTGTAGGAAAAATAGAAGATCCCATAGACGATGCCCACCAGGAGGAGCACCGCAATCAGGGAGCCCAGGCCGCGCGGAACCCGGAGCCTCTGTAGCAAGTCGACTACTGGGGCGAGAATGAAAGCCAGCAGGATGGAAATCAGAACAACTGCCAGCTCCCACTCGGCGAAATAGCAGAAGGTCATGACGGCACCGGTGGCGATGATGATCTCCGGCCAGTTGCGGTTACGGATAGTCGGCACAGGTTCCGGCAGCCTCTCGGCGTGAACCTGCTCGGAGTTAAGCTCGGCCTGCTCGCCCATATGGCTATCGTAGCGGAAGTCTGAAATTCCGGAAGACATATAATCCGGAGGTGACTTCTAGCCTCCCAGAGGCCCCCGATGAGCGCTTACCCAGTCGGGTTCTCGGACTCGACGTGGGTTCAAAGACAATAGGCATGGCTGTTTCCGACCCCTTGGGGATTACGGCGCAGGGTGTCAAGACCGTCCGCCGGCAGAACAAGCGCCGGGATTTCGCGCAACTCGAGGAAGTGATTCGCCAGTACGAAGTCGCGGAAATTGTCGTGGGCCTTCCCCTGCGCATGAGCGGCGCGGAGGGAACACAGGCGGAGAAGATGCAGCGATTCGCGGAAGAGTTGCGGCAGCGGTTCCGCCTTCCGGTACATCTTTGGGATGAGCGACTAAGTTCAGCCCAAGCCAACCGCGTGTTGCGGGATTCGGAAATGTCCATCAGGCGCCGGGGCGAGGTGGTGGACCAGTTGGCGGCGGTGCTGATACTGCAAGGATGGATGGATAGACAGGCGCAGGGTTAGGTCGCAAATGGCCAGGTCGCAGTTGCCTGAGCACCGGCCGTGTGGGCGGGGGGACAGGCGCAGCGGGCGTACTACTGTCCTCTCATCGCCCTTCGATACGCCGCCACATTGCGATTGTGTTCTTCCAAGCTGTGCGCAAAGCGATGGCGGCCATTGCCGTCGCTGACGAAGTAGTAGTAGTCGGTTTGGGCGGGATGCATGGCTGCCTCGAGCGAACTCTTGCCGGGATTTCCGATCGGGCCAGGCGGCAGTCCGGGATGTCTGTAGGTGTTATAAGGCGAGTCGATCCGCATGTCAGCGTGATGAAGAGCGCCCTGGTAATTGCCGTTGAGCAATTCCGCATAGATGACACTGGGATCGGCATCGAGCGCAATATGGTTTGCCAGGCGGTTGTAATACACGCTGGCCACGAGTGGACGCTCGTCTGGAATACCGGTTTCTTTCTCGATGATTGAGGCCATCGTGACCGTCTTCTGGACGTCGTTAGTCAACCCGATCTGCTGAGCTATCTGCCGGAACTGCTTCACCATCGCGGATACCATTTCCTGCATGCTCTGCGTACGCGTGAATTGGTAGGTATTGGGGAAGAGGTAGCCTTCCAGCGAATGGGCCTCCGGAGCTAGGTCGGAAACTAGCGCGGTCTCCGACTGCGCGATTTTCAGGAATTCGTCTCTCGATCCGAGTCCAGACTCTTGAATGGCGTTGGCGATGTCGAACATCGTGTAGCCCTCCGGGATGACCACGGTGTACACGTAGATATCGCCGCGCACCAGTCGCTTATGAACATCGATTTCGTTCGCGGGGCTCTCAAACAGATACTCGCCAGCCTTTAGTGAGTGCTTACGATGAAAGTAGTGCCAGATTACAAAGCTGTATTCGCTTCGAATGACTTTAGCCGACTTTAGCTCTGCCGCAATGCGCATCGTGGAGTAGCCGGGACGTAGCAGGACGAAGTTCTGTCCCGCGGGTGAAACCGGAACAAAGAGCGCCCACGTCATCCAGCAGCCGATGATCACAGCGGC
>QIAR01000744.1:0-376 GCA_003225595.1 Acidobacteriota bacterium
CAGAAACCCGGCTTGGTCCGCGCGTGCTCACCATCCGCGATGTGCGCTACAAACTCATTCTTCGGTTTGACAGCGGAGGCGAACAATTATTTGATTTGGAGGCTGATCCCTCGGAACAGAATCCTCTGCCACGAGATGCCGGGAAGGCCGCGCGCCGTCATCTGCTTGAGCACGCTCGCCAACATCTCGAACGCTCCTGGCAAAAGCGTGATGCTCCGCGACGACTTAAGGCCGTACTGCGTGAACGTCAGCTACCCTTGAGTGCGGCACCTGAATCAGGGAAAAGCGCGTGAACCGTAGGAATTACTTCCTGGCCGCCGCAGCACTCCTTGTGCTGGTTGCAGTTGGTCGTATTGTCCTAACTTACCGGAGCATC
>QIAR01000744.1:433-2755 GCA_003225595.1 Acidobacteriota bacterium
ATAGAATTCTTAGACAAAGGTACATACACGCTTGACCCAGTTCACCCCCCACTATCCCGCATTGCGCTCGGTCTTCCACTGTATTTGGCGGGAGAACGCTTCCCGAAGCTGTCGCCTACTGATCCGGGCAGTCATAATTACAATGTAGTCGGTAACATCATTCTCTACGGTAGCGGGCATTATTGGCGGAATCTCTCATTAGCCCGCCTTGGGATTCTGCCGTTCTTTCTTCTGGCGGTGGTGGTTGTCTTTCTTTGGACGCGCCGCCTCTTTGGAGATTTCGCCGCGCTGATGGCTGTGGCTCTGTTCACCACGTTGCCCATCGTGTTGGCCTTCTCCGGTTTGGCTTATACCGATCTGCCGGCTGCAGCCATGCAATTTACTGCCTTGTTTGCTTTCGCGACGTGGCTTGAGAAATCATCTACACAATCAACTCTGTTGCTCGGTATCGCAGTTGGCCTCGCGTTACTGTCAAAGTTCACCGCTTTGCTGTTTCTGCCTGCTGCTGTGGTGGGAATACTTCTTTGTAAGTGGCTGCTGAGTGGCCGTGCAGATCCCACCCTGGCCGCAGCAAGATCGCGTCGCGCGGCGCAAATCGGCATGGCCGCACTTCTGGCCTGCGTCATCGTTTGGGGCGGCTACAGGTTTTCCGTTGAACACGTTAGTGAAAACATGCAGCTCTCACCCCAGTCCATGCCCTCTTTCCAGCACTTCCCGGGGCCTGTGAGGAGCATCGCGCGGAACATGGTCATCTGGGACCCAATGCTGCCTGCCCCCGCGTTGTTCCGAGG
Organism: Acidobacteriota bacterium; assembly: GCA_003225595.1. Taxonomy (GTDB): domain Bacteria; phylum Acidobacteriota; class Terriglobia; order Terriglobales; family Acidobacteriaceae; genus Gp1-AA124. The sequence goes on from QIAR01000744.1 coordinate 1,225, forward strand.
ATTAGCTACTGCATGGGTTTTAAACAAGAGCGCGCCCGAAGCGTATCTCCTCGGAAAAACAAAGACCGGAGGATGGTGGTACTTTTTCCCGATCGGTATCGGGGTGAAGACGCCTCTGTCCTTCCTTATCTTGTGTGTGGTTGGTCTGTGTTCTGTTTTTCGATCGGCTCGCCAAATGCAATGGACTTCTCTGGTTCCAGCTGTCTCGGCCATTGCCATTCTGACGGTGAGCATGTCAGTGAACTACAACGCCGGTCTTCGGCATCTGCTGCTGGTATTTCCCTTGCTCGCGGTTGTAGCCGGCTGTGGTGCCTCCTGTCTTTGCCGCCCCCAAGCAGGCTGGCGCTTTTGGGGACGATTGGTACTTGCAGGTTTGTTGGTATGGCAGGCCATGTCCACGCTTAGAGCTCATAGTGACTACATCGCCTATTTCAATGAGTTCGCCGGGCGCGATCCGAGCAGGACTCTCGTGACTGGCTGTGACCTTGACTGCGGACAAGATCTCTTCAGGTTGTCCCAGGAGCTTCGTGCAAGACATGTCGCACATGCAAGCATCGCCGTTTGGAGCAGCGCCGATATGTCTCAGATGGGATTACCAAACTTTGACATTCTAGAGCCCTTTCAGCCAGTCTCAGGCTGGGTCGCGATCAGCATGCGGTCGTTGCGCTTCGGCGACGTTCTCCATAGAACATATCCTCCCGGCGCGTTCGCCTGGCTGGACCGCTATCAGCCGGTTGGAGAAGTCGGTAAGACAATTCGCCTTTACTACATTCCACCGCTGGATTCCAGTGGTGAACAGGGGCAAGCACGAAACAGGCAAGAGTAACGATGCCGGTTCCCAGCCACAATCCATGAACAACCTTCAGCTAAAATGGGCGCGAGCCTCGGTGGAAAAAGAGTCACCGCATGGCAGGAGATGCCGACGCGTAAGCGCGAAAGATAAATGAAGCCGGTTAGAATCCTTGTTGAAACTCTCGTCGACCAGAAGCTGACGAATGCTCAGATGACAAATGGTCGAGACATTATTGCCCGTCTTGATCCGGCTCGCTTTCACGTAACCACATTTGTACTAAGTACCCCGGATCCCGATATCAGCCGGCGTCCCAACACTCGTCTAATAAGACTTCCGAACCGCTATCAGACGATCAAGATACTGCTGGAATTTATCTTTGGGAATCACGAGATTCTGTTCTACGTCAAAGCCTCGCCCGCCAGCAGATGGTATGTGAAATTGAAGTCGGCCCGGAAAGATGGCCGGGTTACGATCGGTACCCTCGAGTCGCAGTCGAACTTGCGCGCAGAACCGACGATTACACGAGACAATATCCGCCTCTGGGAGCAAACAGTTCTTCGCTGCGATTATCTTTTCAGCAATTCCAACGCCGTGAAAAGGAGTTTGGAATCAGAATATGGTATTGCCAGCGAAGTCGTCCCGACTGGAGTGGATACGAGCTTCTTCACTCCAGACTGGTACCGGGTCGCGAATGCTCGTCCTCTGGTTCTTTTCGTAGGTTCCTTACGGCATTTCAAG
>QIAR01000745.1 GCA_003225595.1 Acidobacteriota bacterium
CTCAAATCGCGGCCAGTTGATCTTCTGCCTCTTGATGAGGCTCACCTTCACTCGCGCCCGCAGTGGGACTTCGATCGCCGTCCCCGCCACCTCGCCGTCACCCATCGCCGCATGGCCGTCGCCCATGTAGAGTAACGCGCCGGGAACGTTCACTGGAAAATAGACGACGTTGCCCGCGCTTGCCTCGGGCGCATCCATGTTCCCGCCGAACTCTGCCGGAACAATTGAACTACGCGCTTCACCACCCGCCGGCGCCACGCCAATGCAGCCCAAGAACGGATGCAACGGGATCTTCACCGAAAAGTTTGAATCCAAGGCTTTGAAAGTCGCGGTGTTCGTCGCGTGATCAATGGGATAGAACCAAATCTTTTCCGGCAAAGGCTGATGCAGCATGGGGGTATAGTTGGTCTCATTCAAGGCGCCGAAGCCAGGAGCCAATGCACCGACACCCTGATTGCCGTCTACCTGTAGATCAAGGATTTTCACCGCCAACGTGTCCCCCGGTTCTGCACTCTCAATGTGAAACGGACCGGTCAGCGGATTATCGCCTTTCACCATGCTCAGTGTGTCACCAGGCTTTTGAATGGCATTGCCGAAGGCGTCCACAGTGTTGGTCTCTAGCGTATCTCCGGACTTTAGCCGCGCAACCGGCTGGGCCACGCCATAGACATACTTCACATCGTTGATAGTAGCGTGATACTTCACTGTGCCCGTCTGAGCAGCGAGCGTTGTGCCACCCAACATCCCCGAGAGTAGCGCAAGTGCAATCCAGTCCTTTTTCATGAAATGCCTCTTTCCACGATCTCAGCAAAGATGCTGCACGCCCTGCACTTCAACTTTTTTTCGGTTCAGGATGCCGTTCTCATGTTTGCCGAATACCCGCTGAGCTGGGACGAGTGGATTGGATCCCCGGCGTTCTAGCCCGCCTTCTGAGTCGCAGACTTCGTCAATTCTGTGCAGAGATAAATGATCTGTCCTATATGGTGGTTGGCATGCGAAGCGCACCGCAGGATGATGGTAAACCGGTCCTTTGACTCCGGCTCCCGCTCCGCGGAGTATGCCGATGACCAGTCCTCGGGTGATTGTTTCTTTACGGTCGCTACCACCATGGAAATGGCACGGTCAAAGTCGGCCAGGACCTGTTCTTTCGCTCTGTTCTCTGTATCCGTGAACTCACGATCGCGGTGACGGATGTATCCCGTATCGGCGATCTGCGCTCCGATGTAGTAATTCAGGTTGCCGGTCAGATGCAGGAGCAGGTGACCAATACTGTTGCCGTACGGATACGGACGACGCCAGATTTGTTCGGTCGACAGTGGTGCCACCAGCTCGTGTATTTTCCCCCGGATCATTTCATACTGATTTTCAAAAGCTGAAGCGACTTTAAAAGAAAGAGCAGTCATCGGCTTTCCTTCCTTTCCCTTGATCCGGAATCGGAACACAGCAAATCAAACACTAAACTGCACTTTGCCATCTGATTGGGATGTAATCATACTTAATCATGACATTCGCATCATATTGATGTGGAACCACTATGAAATGTACAGCACGGAGCGGAAAATTGTTCGGGGGTAATCGCGATTTTCGAAGAGTTAGCCCGCTCGCTTCAAAGGATGAGGGGATTGTGCTTCGGTCACCCCGCGGGCTGCACGTCGGCAAAGCTTTAATCCAGTGTAAACTCTCAGCACTGACGCCCCGACCCGGGGTACGGGGCGTTCTTCCACAACTGAGAAATGCCTGAGCAAGGTCGGAATCAGGTTTTTCCGCCTGTCACCGAAATCTTTATTTGCGCTCTGTCGAGTAAGCAATTTCAGACCAGCGTCGAGGATCGAGGAATTATTAGGCGTGACCACAAGAAAGACGCCTTCATGGTTGAGCACGCGCTCGATTTCGTCGCATGCGGAATCGAGATCATCCACGAATTCAAAAACGCTTACTCCGACTATGCAGTCAAAATACCCGTCTGGAAATGGGAGAGAAGTAACATGTGCGGTATGGAGCCGTGCGTGAATATGAATTTTCTCCAGGCGTTCGGATACAGCGGCCGTGTGTGGGTGAATATCGACTCCATGCAATTCCTCGGCATGCTGTGCAAGCTCAGGCATGAGGACGCCGCTGCCGTAGCCGATTTCTAGTAAGCGATGAAATCTGCGGCCACGCATCATGTCGCGTACCAGACGAAAGCGCGTACGCGAAATCAAGCCCAGGAGCGGACGATAATTCCAGTCGGCATGGTCAACTGGTCCGGTCTTGATCAAGAGTTCCTGGGAGAGCAGTTTCATTTTGTTCAACATCCCTTTGCGTTCCATATGAGAGTAGCGCATTTGATGAGAGTTCCCCTAACTAATTGCGATTTTGGGGGAGATACCCGGTGCACCGGTGTCGAACGTTCGGCCCTTTCACGCGGGGAAGTCACTTAGAGAACACCGGCGTGACATGAGCCAAGTCCAGATCAGAGGCGTGCCTCGCATGCCGCTCCATTGACACCACCTCGAATTTCTCACCGAAGATATCCAGAACCCGGCTCACAAATGACACTTTGATTCCACTCTTGAGCTGCATGGCGGGGAAGAAACTCAGCTCTGAAACATCATCACAGCCAAGGAAATCAAGAGGATGGAGAAGCAAAGAGGGCTGGGTTCCGCTGCGGCGGCACATCTCAAGAGCAGTCCTGAAGTATGCAAGAGCCAGTGCAGCAGAGAAATTCGACAAGTAGAGCAAATAGCTGACGTGGATCGGCAACTTAAGGCCAGGCATGGTGGTCACGGGAATCTCGATCAACTCTCCGGCGGAAGAGCGCCAACGATATGCCTTCGTAGATCGCAACCCGTCGGCGAAAGACCCGAACAAATTCTTTCGTTCTTTTAATTCAGTTTCCGAAAGACGGCTCTTCATGAAGTAATAGGCCCGCGCCAACGGGCCCAGATAGGTGGGGAAGGTTGACGCATCGTAAAGATAGCCGCGACGAGTGAGCAGCTCTATTAAATCATTGGAGAGGCTGAAGCCCGGCCCCCGAAACCCGATCGGCTTTCGACCAGTCGCTCGCTCAATCGATCCCTCCGCCTTTTCGATTTCTGTTGCCAGTTGTTCCTGCGAATACAAATGGAGCCAGGGCTCGTGATGGAAGGAATGATTGCCGATTTCGTGTCCCGCCGCCGCAATGGAGAGTAGGACATCATGATTACGATCCTGCTCCGCATCGAGACCGACCACAAAAAAGGTAATTGTCAGACCTCGATCCTTCAGTAGCTGAAGCACACGGGGGATCACGATATTCAAATACGACGGGAGCGATTCCCAACCCGGGTCCCCATGCGTCTTCATGTAGGACCATTGGTTATCGAGATCCAGTGAAAGGCTGGCTAGAGGTTTAGGCTCTTGCATGCTCCGCCTTTTCACTATCGGACACGCTGGAAAGCAATTCTGGCACTGTGCACTCGGCTAACTGAACCGTTTCATTCACATTCAGCGTCCCGTTAATGATATGTGCGGAGTTCACAATGTGAACGCCCGAAACCGAGGTCGACATGGCGGGCAATTCCCGGGAATAATTCAGAGTGGGGATCGCAAACACGTAGCGCACTCGGCTGATCTGGAAACTCAAGACATCGGCCGGATCGAAGTTGGGATACATTTTGGCCAACGCGGTCAGGAACATCTCCCTGATTTCTTGGTCTGTCTTGTTGAACAAAGGATCGTTCGGCGCCACATACTTGGGAAGGTAAACCAGCGCATTCCCTCCAAAGTGTTTGCGGTCTACCAAAGCTGACATCTCGATTACCGCGGTGAATGGCACCCAGGTGTCGGTAATGTTCGTCACGTAGTACCCGGCGAGCGGCTTCTTGAGAAGGACGGAAGCGCAGACGATGCCCTGATACTGAATCCCTCGAAGCTTTCTCTTTTCCTCGGCGGAGAGCTGTGGGCAAATATCGGCAGCAACGGGGCCTGGAGTAGTGAGCACTGTTCGATGGAATGTAAACTGCTCGCCGCCTTCAAAGATGAGGCTCACGCCGTTACTG
>QIAR01000240.1 GCA_003225595.1 Acidobacteriota bacterium
AAGCCATCGATCGCTCGCAGCGGGGCTCGGAGGTCGTGCGAGACTGAATAGATAAAGCTCTCCAATTCCTTGTTTACCACGATGAGCTCCGCGTTGCGACGTTCCGTTTCTTTGCTCAGGTCCTGAATTTTGTCCTCCGCTCGCTTCCGCTCCGTAATATCGCGGATGGCGCTGGAAACCAGCACGCCCTCCTCGGTCTCCAGCGGACTGAGGCTGATTTCCACGGGAAACTCGTGGCCGTCCTTGCGCAAACCGTATAGTTCCAGGCCGGCTCCCATGGGCCGCACTCGAGGGTCGGTGAAGAAACCGGCACGGTGCCCAGGGTGCTTGCCTCGGAAGCGCTGCGGCACCAGCATCTCGATTTCCTGCCCCAACAGCTCTTCCCGCCGGTATCCAAAGAATTTCTCCACTTGGGCGTTGACCAGGACAATCTTGCCCTCCTGGTTCACTACCACTATGGCATCCGGGGCTCCCTCTAGCAGCCCTCGGAACTTCTTTTCTGCTTGCTTGTGCTCGGTAATGTCTCGGAGGATCCCAGTAAACGAGGTTTCACCGCCAGTTTCCCAGGCAGAAAGGGAGAGACTGAGGGGAAATTCATTCCCGTTCTTTCTTCTGCCCACCAATTCGGTGCTCTTCCCGATCACGCGGGCTTCTCTCGTGGCAAGGAACCGTTTGAGGCCTGCCCCGTGAGCAGAGTGAAATCGTTCCGGCATCAGCAGGGTAAGCGGTTGCCCTGATGCTTCGGCGCTGGAGTAACCAAAGATGCGCTCTGCGGCGGGGTTGAAGTAGGTGATGTGGCCGTCCGTGTCGGCAGAGACGATCGCGTCCGGGGCCGTTTCAGTAATCGCCAGGACTCTCTTTTCATGCTCACGCAGTTTGAAGGCCTGAGCGGAGAAACGCCGACCCACAGCCGACGTCAGCACAGCGACGCTGAGAACCAGCAGAGTGACGGCGCTGACGCCTACGATGCCGAGCGACGAGGTGCTCACGGCATGAGAAGTGTCCGGAATCACAGTAGAGGGCGTGAACCGGGCGGCGGCCATTCCCGTGTAATGCATAACGGGTATGGCAGCCCCCATCACGATCGCGCTGGCAGCCTTCCACCAACCGGCCGCTTTCCTATCCTCCCGAAAACGAAACGTGAGCCACAGCGCGACCAACGAAATTACGATTGCGAGCACAACTGACAAGGTCAGGAGCAGTGGGTCGTAGGAACACATCGCCGGCAATCGCATAGCCGCCATACCGGTGTAGTGCATGGTCGCGATGCCACTGCCCATAATCGCACTGCCGGTCAGCGCCCGCAGCCAGCCCATTCTCTGCCGGCTCACTACGAACAGGGCCACGGCAGCGGAGAAAACGGCGGCCAGGAGCGACAGTAACACCGTCGGCCAGTCGTAGAACACCGGCACCGGCAAGCTGAAAGCCAGCATCCCGATGTAGTGCATGGACCAAATGCCTACGCCCATGGCAGTCGCCCCGCCTACAAACCAAGCAAGACGGGCTCGGCCGCTTGCCGCCGTTGTCCGTCCAGCGAGTTCAAGTGCGGCGTAGGAGGCGAATATGGCGATTAAAACGGAAAGCGCGACAAGCTGGTAATCGTAAGAACCAATCATCGCCATCTTTGGGCCTATCATGGCTTAGTACTCACGATCCGTAGCCCACAAAGCTCGGGTGGGCCGCAGAGCTGCTTCGGGAACAAGTGCGGTCCCACGACAAAAGCGGAAGGGGGCACATCCCAATTCCCCGCCGCAATAACTCGTCCAGCCAATAAGCAGGCAGGAAGGGACGGATGCAGCAGAAATTCACTCCCATCGATAGCGAGGAATGAAACACCAGCACCCGTTTTGAAAAGACATCTTGCGAAGTTAAGGTTTCCTGAGGGCAACCCCTCACCCTCGATCAGTCTCCGCTATTCAACTTGGCCTTGTCGAGAATAATCTCATAAGGCCTCCTATTTGGTTATCACCGCCGGGTTGACCGGAAAACCCGGAGCAGAGTGCCTTCACAGCGGCGAGCTCTCTTCCTTCGGGAGGAGTACCGATGATTTGCCAGTGTTGCGACGCTGCCACAGCCTGGAACACGATGAAAGCTCCCCGCCATTATTTCGCCATCCCAAAACTAAGCAGGGTTATGGGACAGCAGAGGAGGGCGGTGTGCCGCCTTTGGGTCAGTAGAAAGCCTTACAATAAATTGTCAGCATGAACTCTAGCCTGCCTTCATTTCGTGCGCCCGGAGCCCGCGAGCGCGTTTTCAACCGGGTCTTCGGATTTCTCGTTGGTCTTGTTTTCGGCTTCTCTTACAACTACCTGCTACAAGTCCGCGGCCCCAAGCTCGGGTACTTCCATTGCTTCCGGCATCTGGAGGTATGGCATGGGGTGAGCCGCAAACAGATGTTGACACGGTTTTGCCAGCCACCGCGCCCAGCGCGCAGACCAGGCGATGCGCGCACTGTCGGTCGCAATTCCCGTATCGGCATACATCTGGCGATAAATCTTCGAAATCAGCAGGAATGCCAGGCGGGCCCGCATTGACTTAATGAACCGGGAACGCTTCCAGATGGATTTCCAGCTGTAAAAACTGTCCCACACGGCCTGGGTTTGCCGGCGAATCTCCTCGCCTGACATAACGGGGTGGGGCCAATAAAGCTTAGGACGAAGCGCCTGCGGAATCAGCCAGCGTCGAGTGATGGGAATGCCTGCGATGAGCGTTGGTTTGTCCGCCATGATCTTTTCCCAGCGAATAAAATCCACCGTTCCCGGGTAGGGAGTTAACGTCACGAACTGCGCAAACGTGAGTTCCGCTCGCTCTGCGACAGCTGCAGTGGCGTCGAATGTTTCCGGGCGATCGCTGGGCAGGCCAAAGATGAATGATCCGAGCACGTGGACACCGTGACGCCGAAATGTTCTGAGGCGTTCAATCAGGCTTTCTCCGGCTGAGTTGAAATCTTTGTAGACGTCTTTCAGCCCCTCCGGAGTGACCGATTCCACACCAACCAATGCGCCTTTGATTCGCGCAGCGCGCATGGCATCCAGGAACTCCGGGTCTTCGGCCGCCTCCATCGTAATCTGGGTAAAAAAGATCATGTCCGGCGGAAGCTGTGCCAGGCGTGACATGAGTTCGAACCTTCCCGCCCGGATCGATTTGAGTTCATTCAGCCGGTCCGTGTTCTTGAGTTGGGACGCTAAACGCAGATCCTCTAAAGTCACTGGATAGAAGTTGTCATCGGCGAGCGCGATGAAACGAAATCCAAGACGGCGCAGTTGAACGATTTCCTGGATGACAGGGTCGGAGGCACGCTGCCGAGGACGCTGGCCATCCGTCCGCCAAACTGAACAGAAGGAACAATGCTTAGGGCAGCCACGAACGGTCTGCACCGACGCCCACATGTAACGGTCGCGCGGAACTAGATCCCATCGGGCAGGGACGAAATCGGTGGCGTCGATTTGGCCTCCTACATAAATCGGGTTCGGAGCACCGCGAACACAGTCCGCCAGCGCGGTTGACCAAACCACATCGCCATCGCCTTTGACGACCGCGTGTGCGCCCCCAAGCTCGCGGGCCTCCTCAGGATAGAGGGTTGCGTGAATTCCTCCGAAGAGTACGTAAGCTCCCCGGTTGCGTGCCATCTTCCCAAGCTCATAGCCGCGGAGCGCATTGGCTGTGTGGATACCGATGCCTACAACATCGCCGGGTTGAATGCAGGCTGGATCGATGGGAGCTAGCGTTTCATCGACAAGAATGGGATCCCCGAAGCTCTTCGGCGTCGCAGCGGCCAGCACATACAGCCATCGCGGGGTGATCACGGCGGTTCCGAAGGACACATGGCTTGGATTGATCAGGTGAACCCTCATGTGTTCTGAGTCTCCTGGTAATCCCAGCAGCGCTCGGCAGGGCGAGTTGCTGGTTGATGACGGTTTCCGTTGCAGAGTCGATCTGCTGGTGAGTGCGTTGTCAGACGCGTCGGCGGACCCAGAAGAAGGTCGACGGGAAGAGATTAGATGCGCTTGAGCAGCCGAAGTCAAATGAGATATCCACTGAGGTGATGTAAGTTCGATTGTGTAAAAAGCGAGCTGTTATGGCCTGCTTCGTCGCTGATCCGGACCGATCGCCCGACCCCAGCCGGGCAGTAAACATTTGTTTTCCACCCGAGCCACTGGAATTAATGTGATTACTCGGAAGCGACCTCTTAACCTATGCAGAAAATCTCAAAAAGGTTGTCGATACACGCTCGGGACCTAGCTGGTGGTCGGCATCAAGGAGCGTGGGTGACCGTTATCCGAACCGGCCTCATTTCGCCATCAAAACTAGGCCATTTGCGAACAGTTTTCAGGTCCATCGAATGCGGAAGAGCTAGATAGGGAAAGGGTTTTTAGTCGCTGACCTCAAAATTGACACGACAGAGTCATGCGTGCCGAAAACATCTACGAAGCGAGCTACTGCAAGTCACTGAATATGCAGGAACGGATTGCGCACAATCGCCTGAATCGGAACTACAAGGTTTTCAAACATTAGGTAGGGATGCCTCATTAGTAGTGAATTGAGTTACCGACAGCTATTCGGCACGCTCTGAGAGAAAAGTTCAGACTACGGCTGGGAGTCGCGGGTGAGGACGACGTCGGACTCGGTGTGGCCACGGATGAGGCCGAGTTTACGGCCGTCGAGGGACCAATGAAAGTCGCTTATTTCTTCAGACTTGAAATCGGTGATTTGCTTGCCGGGGGAACCGTCGAGAGGTTGGAGCCAGAGGTTGAGGGTTCCACCGTTGCGAACTGGATAGATGGCCGCTTTGCCGTCGCGGGCAAAGCGAATCGATCCTAGGGTAGCGGAGGATTCAGCCCGAGGGCGCTCGAAATCCAGGAACTTGAGAATTTGTCCGGAATCAATCGCCAGCAGCGCCAGCTTCTCTTTGAGTTCACCAGGGTGATAAGTGGCGAAAGCCGCAAGCTTGCCATCCGGCGAAACATCGAAGCGGCTGAAAACGGGCTGCTCGGCGATTCTCTTTGCTGTCCCGCTCTCGAGGGGTACGGTCGTCAGGTTCGCCTCGGCGTCCACATAAAGCACCGCACGTCCATCTGGTGAACAGACGGGGAACGTGTCGGCCTTTCCACGGGTAAGCTGTTTAAGATTTCCCCCAGCCGCTTCCATGCGCCAGATGTTCAGCGTCCTCTTCCCGCCAATTGACAAGCCATTGAATACGATATAGTGACCATCGGAACAGGCCGAAGGGTCGCTGGCCACGAAGCCTTCTTCGGTAGTCAGCGGAGTCTTCAAACCGGAATCGGAATCGAGGAGGTTGAGACTGGATTCTTGTCCCGCGATGAGTTGGCCATCGCGTGTCCAACCGAAGCTATAGACTGGGGCGCCGGAACTGACCTGCTGTGCCTGTGCGCCGGTCCCAGCCTCGGGCATTGAGTAAAGGTTCAGGCGCACCTGGTTCAAGACGGTGGCCAGGGTGTGGCCGTCGGCGGCAAGGCTGACGTCTGAATAGTTGTTGGTGTCGCGAGTGACGGGGTGAGATTTTCCCGCGGGATAAGAGACGACGATGATCTGTTGACGTGTAGGGTTCGCGCTCGCCGCCGAGGCCAGCAGCCCACTCGAGGCCAGCAGCCCGGTGCCATCGGGCAACCAGACCAGCCGGGAAAGAAGAGTGGTGTTGGAGGTGAAGAACAAGTTTTGTTTGCCACTGGCGACATCCGCGGCGACCAGACCGGAAAGAGCATCTCCCGGTTGAGCTACGACGCAGACGATAGTTTTGCCGTCCGGGGACCAGGCCGGATCCACCAAACCTGTATCCAGCGAGCCACTGGCCAGCGTTGTCTCATCCCCGCCGGACAGAGAACGGATAATGAGGCGGTACTTGCCGGGGGCGGGATTATTGTCAAGGACGAAGGCAAACCTGCGTCCGTCGGGCGAAAAAGTGATGTTTGTATCTATGTCAGTCACAAGCTTCTGGGGCGTGCCGCCCAGCACCGGAGCACGATAGAGATACTTCAGCGACCGACTTCCAATTTCACTACGCACGAAGTACAGGTAGTTGCCGTCGGGAGAAAAGCGCAAGCCGATATAGTGCACCTGCGCCGGCGGAACGACTTGGGTGTTGCTGTTGGTGGGGACGTGGCGGATCCAGAGGCTCTCCAGGCCGTTGTCATTCAGCACGTTGAGGATGTATTTGGCATCGGGAGAAATGGCGACAAGCGCAGCCTTGCCGGTTTCCGTGACCTTGGTGACGGAGATGTTCTGAAAGGGCAGGGCGTGGCTGCGGGAGAGGAGGGCGTAGATACCGTAGGCAGCGGCCGCGAGCAGAGCAAGAGCAACCGCGCTGGTGATGCCAATGCCGAGCTTGTGCTGGCGAGCGGCTGCAACTACGGCAGAGCTGGAGGACGAGGGAACAGTGCCGGTTGGACGTCCAGAGGCAACTGTCCCCACGTGAGCATCGGATGGGCGGGCGGAAGTGCCCTCCGCCACGCGGCTATCGCTCGAGTCGGCGAGGACACCCGTCCCTACATCGGCGTACCTGTGAATCTTCCTTCCTGATTCGGTGTCGCGCTTCAGCCGCTTGAGGTCACTGCGCAGATCGGCGGCGGACTGGTAGCGGAGGTCGCGATCCTTCTCCAGGGCCTGGTCGATGATCTCCTGCAACTTGGGCGGGAGATCGGCATTGAGCTGCAGAGCGGGAGTCGGATCGCGCTCCAGAATGGCATTGAAGATCACGGCCGAAGTATTGCCGGAAAAAGGCAAGCGGCCGGTGGCCATCTGATACATGAGCGCGCCAAGGGAGAAGAGGTCGCTGCGGGCATCGAGTTCCTCGCCGCGGGTCTGCTCGGGGGACATGTAGGCGATGGTGCCGACCGTCGAGCCTGGACTGGTGAGATGGGCGCGGCCGGGAGCTGCCTGCGTGGCCACGGTGTCCATGGCCATTTCGGCGGGGCGTGTGAGTTTGGCAAGACCGAAGTCCAGAACCTTGATTGGGCCACGTTGGGTGAGAAAGATGTTCGCGGGCTTGATGTCGCGATGGACGATTCCCTTAGCGTGAGCGGCGTCGAGGGCGTCGGCGAGCTGGATGCTGATGTCAAGCACGCGATCGAGGGGTAAGGGCGGACCGAGCAGCTTGTGGTCGAGGCTTTGTCCCTCCAGCAGCTCCATGGCAATGAAGGATTGGCCGCCCTCGTTTTCCACGGCGTAAATGGTGCAGATGTTGGGATGGTTCAACGCCGAAGCGGCACGCGCTTCGAGGAGGAAGCGGTCGAGCGAGGCGGCGTCGCGGGCAAGTTCCGGAGGAAGAAACTTGAGGGCCACACGACGGCCGAGGGTGAGGTCCTGAGCTTCGTAGACCACGCCCATCCCACCGCTGCCTAACTGGCCGACAATGCGGTAGTGCAAGATGATCTGGCCGATCATTTCTTAGCCGAGCAAGAGAAGAGTGCGCACCTCGGGCCGTTGATCTTATGACGGATGGTGGAGGGAGTCAGACCAGCTGGGCATGGCCTGCGTCCATAAGGGTGGCGTCGGGGCAGTTGATATGGGCGTAGAATCCTTACGGTTTTCGAAGTCAAAGAGGAAATTCCGGTTGTGTAAAATCCCCTCTCAGCAGTCGGCGACTAAGCATTGCGGGAAAACTTGCCATCATTTCGGCATCCCAAAATTGAGCGATTTTGGAGCTGTTTTGACTGTCAAGGCCCGCGTGGACTGATACTGATAAGGGTTCAGTTGACCGCCGTGCTGTACCAATTTCTCCAGGCGGCCGCCTCGTTCGGCAGATTCTGGCCCGTGATGTCGCGCAGAGCTTGGAACACCCAGCCGTGGGTCTGCGAGTCCAGGGCTGGGTCATCCGCGTAATTCAGCAATTGTGGAATTGCGGTGCGGCGTTGTTGCTGACTGAGCATGCCGGATTGTGCGAGGTTACAAGCGGCGCGTTCACGGACAAAAGCCGAAGGGTCATCATGAAAAGTCTGCAACAGAGGAGTGATGGTCTGGTCAGTGCCCACGAGCCCCAAGCTCTCGACCGCCCAGTGGCGCGACGCCTCATCGGTGTCCTTGAGGTGAGCGATCAGGACTTCAGTCACCCGCTCAGAATCAACCCCGCGATTTCCCAGGAGCCCGAGAGACCAAAGCGCCCAGTTCCGCTCGGATTGAACTTTCGATTCGGCCTCGTGTACGAAAAGCTCAACGTTCGAAGGATTTTTTGTCAGGTTCATGGCGGCCAAGTCGATTTCGATGGCAGCCGCTCGCACGCGGAGGTCGTTGGAATTCAAGGCCGCTGTGATGAGCGCATTCAATTGCGAACTGAGCTTGAGCTTTCCCCGCCAGTGGCCCACTCGTGCGGCGATTTGATCGTTCGCGCCATCGTAGTGGTTAATCGCCCGTTCTAAAAGCAGCTCCGCTTGCTTCTGCGGACGCTGATGGTCAAGCCCCTCGATCTCGTGCTCGGACAGAACTGCTGGCGAAGCCGGCTCGGGTTTTCCTTGCAGAGTAAGGAATTTAGCGATCTGCTCCCAGGCTGCCAGCGCACTTCGAGAGGCGACAAACGGCAGGGCCAGAAGAGCTCCTATTGCGATGGCCGCAAGCGGGCGCCAGCGCGTAGCCTGTGACTTCAGGGGACCAGAGGATTGGGTGCCACCTCCCGGGCCGAGCGATCCATAGTCGGGGGTCGGCTGCAGGCGCGGGTCTTCGGGTGTGCTCATGGGGGAGAGTGTAGGATTCACTCCCGATGGGGTAAAGTTACTTCCGGGGGATTCCGTCGCTTCACGCTTTTTGCCAGGCCGGAGACGGGCCTTGATGGGCATTGCTCAAATACGCGAATATGACCGAACCAGCGAGAGCACAATGCTCATCGTCACAGCCGGCGAGATGCCGAAGCTAAGGAGGATGGCTTCATGAATAATGCAGGCAAGATGGGGGCGCGGTGGTTGGCGGTGAGCTTGTTGGTCGGGGCTGCTATCGCAGGCTCCGCCCCTGGTTATCATTTAGTTAAGACTTACAAACTGGGTGGTGAGGGCAGCTGGGATTACCTTACGCTCGACACGGCAACGCGCCATCTTTACATCTCGCGTGCGACGCATGTGGTCGTGATCGACGCGGATTCCGGCAAGTCGGTTGGCGAAATCGCTGACACCCCCGGTGTGCATGGAATCGCGCTGGCGCCGGATCTCGACCGTGGATTCACCAGCAATGGGCGCGAGGCGGCGGTGAGTATCTTCGACCCGAAGACGCTCAAGAC
>QIAR01000241.1 GCA_003225595.1 Acidobacteriota bacterium
CGAGAGCCCAGAACGCGATGGTCTCCACAGGCCGTGGCAGGACAGGTTGTGGGGTTCGGCAAGATGGACATGCGCCTTGGTTGACCAAACCGGAGCGAAGCACTAGTCGACGGTTTCCAACTGAGTCGCCTCACCGCATCCCTGCAAGGATGCCCCCTCGCAGAATTTATGTCCTTGAAAAACTATAACGGGCACTCGATGGTGGCAGCTCTGCGACGCGTCGTTGTGTGCTCGCCTCGCAACGCTGGATGGAATTGTAACCAGCGCGTTTCCTGCTGGCGCGAACTCGGGTTTTCACACCCGCCGGAGTTCGAGACCGCCCAGGCTCAGCACGAAGCGTTATGTCGCGAACTGGAAGAGTGCGGTGCTGAAGTGCTGAATCTTCCTGGCTCCAGCCAGCTTTCTCTGGATGCGGTTTATACGCATGATGCTTCTCTGCCTACTGATTACGGCCTCATCCTGATGTGCCCGGGCAAAAGCAGTCGCGTGCAGGAGGTGCAGGCGCACCGCGAGTTCTGCCAGGTTCTCGGGATTCCTGTGCTGGGCGAAATCAAACCGCCGGGCACAACGGAAGCTGGAGATATGTTATGGCTGGATTCCAAAACTCTTCTGATCGGGCACGGCTACCGCACGAACGCAAGCGGCATCGCACAGATGCGCGAACTCCTCGCCGACCGAGGCGTGCAAGTTATTGCAGCTCCGCTGCCGTACGGGTCAGGACCTTCGGCCTGCTTGCATCTCATGTCGCTGATGAGCCGGCTGGACGAGCAGACCGTCTTAGTCGATCTTCCCTGGCTAGCGGTAGAAACCGTGGAGCTGCTCAGGTCGCGCGGCTTCCAGTTCTTGGAGAGCGATCCATCGGAACGCGACACGCTGGCCTGCAATGTCCTTTCTCTCGGTGGTAAGTGCTTGCTCTCTCTGGAAGAAAACCGGAGAACCAACCAACGTCTCCGTGGCGCTGGATATGACGTACGGACCTTTTGCGGGTCCGAACTATGCATCAATGGCAGCGGTGGACCTACCTGTCTGACTAGACCCCTGCTGCGCATCTGACGCCTTTTCGTTCTTCGCCCGCACCAAAAATACACGACAGAAGGCCGCCTCGCTGGTGCAGGGGATCAGTAACAGCTTATATAACAGGAACTTCTGCCGTTGTGACGGCGGCACATTAATTGCATAGAGTTCCTTCGTTACAGGGCGAACAGAGACCTGCAAAAGGAGGAAACAACCGATGGTTCAAAATGTCCTGACCCGACATTCTTTGCGGGCAACCATTTTCGCCACTGCGCTGTTGCTGTGGTGTACGGTGCTCGCTGCTCCAATCAAAGTCGCAGCGCAGACTGATAACGACGACAAGAAGCCTGCCGTTCAGCACTCTGGCGACGACATGAACGCTGTGGCCCAGAAAAAAAATGAGAGCCACATTACTGAAAGTGAGTTGCAAAATTTCGATCAGTTCCTCGATTCTCATCCGCAGATCGCTAGTGACCTCAAGAAGAACCCATCGCTGATAGACGATCAGAATTACCTCAACAGCCACCCTCAACTCGCGGAATTCCTGAAGACTCATCCGGGAGTTCGCGAGCAGGTCAAGGAGAACCCCCAAAGGTTCATGAACCGCGAACTTGGCTATCAAGCCTCAGGTGAAGGTGTGAAACCCGAGGAGTTGCGGCACTTCGATGAGTTCCTGGACCAACATCCGCAAATTGCCCAGGACTTGCAAAAGAACCCTTCGCTCGCCAATGACCAGAGCTATCTCAGCTCACATCCGGAACTCAAGAAATTCCTGGACGGCTATGGTGGAGTTCGGCATGAGCTCAAGACCCGTCCGCAGGAGTTTATGGAACAGTTCCGCAAATACGAGAAGCGCGAGGACCAATCGAAGCCACGGAAGTAAAAGCGCGATAAAAAAGGGCCGGTGAACCAGCCGGCCCTTTTTTTGTGTACATTGAATCCGCCCACTAACATTTCGGGCTGACGGTGTCGATTATCATTCCGGCTGTTAGAATGAAAGAGCAATGGTTCTGTCCTTCGTTCGCGAACTCTTCGCGGACGTGGAAAACTTACCCGAATTTGCGCGTGCTGCCTCCCACTTGAGAGAGGGCGCGGGGCGGATTCGTCTATCCGGGCTGACTCCAACTGCCAAAGCACTGCTTCTGGTCCTGCTCCAACGTGCAACTGGACGCCCATTCCTCATTGTGGTCACCGATAATCGCGCGGCTGAAGATCTCGTTCCGGTGCTGCAATCTTTCTGCGAACTCAGCCGAGCAACCGATCCGAATTCCGTGGTCGTGCTTCCGGCACGTGATGTTTTGCCGTTTCAAAACCTTTCACCACACCCGGAAATTCAAGAGGAACGAGCAACCGCGCTTTGGAAGATCGCGACTGGTGCGGCTTCGCTGGTTGTGTGTCCAGTTTCGGCGACAACCATCCGGCTACGTTCCGCCGAATACTACTCAGACCTGGGCCGCGTAGTCCGTCGTAATGAGACTCTGGATATCGAAGCTCTCATTCGGCACCTGAACACGGTGGGCTACACATCTGCCGATGTGGTTGAGATGCCCGGACAATATGCGCTGCGCGGAGGAATCCTGGACGTCTACTCTCCAGAAGCCGACCGCCCGGTTCGTATCGAATTTTTCGGCGATGAGATCGAGTCGATCCGAAAATTTGATCCCGCGTCTCAGCGTTCCTCAAATCCGGTGGACGAGTCGTTGCTTCTGCCGCTCACCGAGACGCCGGTACACGAGGATTTGTTGGGAGCCATCCACGCGCAGCTTTCGGGAAAGCGTATCAGTGGCTCCGAAGATGTAGTTGAGCAGGCGCTTCGAGCGGGCGAAGTTACGGTGTTTCCAGGATGGGAGTTTTACGCCCCGGTTGCCGGCGCGGATCGCAATCTATTCGAATTGATGCCTGAAGCGAGCGTGATTTTGGATGAACCCGACAGTCTGAAGCACGAACTCGACCGGGCATGGGCACGGATCGAAGAAGCGCACGAGCGTAGCGGGATCGGCAATTTGGTAAGGCCCGAAGACCTATACGTCCCGCCCAAGGACTGGCAGCGAAACCTCCACAGCCTGCCCGGCGCCGACATGGAACACCTCAGCATCACGCGCAGCATCGAAGCCGAGCCGCCAATCACATTCATTTCCCAACCCACACCGCGCTTTCACGGTTCCGTTTCCGCAATGCTGGAAGAAGTCAAGAAGTTGGTAGCGGAAGGCAAGCACGTCGTATTCGCCGCTCCGAACATTGGGGAACTCGAACGTCTGGCCGACATTTTCAGCGAGTACGGTGTTTCGTTTCGACTGGGTAGCCGGACGCGTGGCGGCGAGAGCTATGCAGATGAGACCGCATATTTTTCTGGCGAAGTATTCACCACCACACTGGTGAAAGCTTACATCCCGGACGGCACACTGCTGCCGGCGGGCAACCTCGCGATATTCGGATGGCGTGACCTATTCGACGAATCAGAGGCTGTGGTCAGGCGGCCGCAGCGGCAGAAGTCGAAAGTCTCGGCCTTTCTTTCAGATTTCCGTGACTTGCAGGTGGGCGACTATGTAGTTCACGTGGAACACGGAATCGGCCAGTACCAAGGCCTGAAAGAAATTAGTCAGAGTGACGGCTCGGCAGAGTTCATGCTGCTCGAGTACGCCGAAGGCGCCAGGCTTTATGTCCCGCTGACCCGTCTCGATTTGGTGCAGAAATACCGCTCCTCTGAAGGCGCCAAGCCTGTGCTCAGCCATCTGGGCACTGCCACCTGGGCTAGAACGAAAGCTCGAGTACGCAAGGCCATGAAAGACATGGCCGACGAGCTGCTCAAGCTGTACGCCGAACGCAAAATGGCCGAGGGGCACGCCTTTTCCGCTGACAGCGAGTGGATGAAGGAGTTTGAGGATACCTTCGAGTACAGTGAGACGGAAGACCAGGAGCAAGCAATTAGCGATGTGAAGCGTGATATGGAGTCGTCGCAGCCCATGGATCGCCTGCTCTGCGGTGATGTTGGTTACGGCAAGACGGAAGTGGCTATGCGCGCGGCGTTCAAGGCAGTCAGCGACAACAAGCAGGTTGCGGTGCTGGCGCCTACCACCGTACTTGCATTCCAGCATTATGAGACTTTCAAGCAGCGGTTCGCGGCGTTTCCCGTCAACATCGAGATGATCAGCCGCTTTCGTAGCGCGAAACAGCAGAAAGAGATTCTCCAAAGGGTCGAAGCCGGGAAAATAGACATTCTCATTGGCACGCACCGGCTTTTATCGAAGGATGTGAAGTTCGCCGATTTCGGATTGCTCGTGGTTGATGAAGAGCAACGCTTCGGAGTGCGCCACAAGGAACGGCTGAAGCAAATACGGAAACAAGTTGACGTGCTGACCATGTCAGCCACTCCGATTCCGCGTACGCTGCACATGTCACTGGTAGGGTTGCGCGACATGAGCGTCATTGAAACGCCACCTAAAGACCGCATGGCGATTCAAACAGTCGTGGCAAGCTGGGATGAGAAACTGATTCAATCTGCCATTGAGCAGGAACTGGAGCGCGGCGGGCAGGTCTACTTCGTTCATAACCGAGTGGAGAGTATCTGGGAAATCGCTGCCAAGCTCCAGGAGTGGATACCGCGAGCGCGCATAACCGTCGGACACGGGCAGATGTCGGAAGCAGAGCTGGAGAAGGGGATGCTCAAATTCATGCATCACGAAGCCGACGTTCTCGTGGCTACGACCATTATCGAGAATGGCCTGGACATCCCCCTCTGCAATACGATTCTCATCAACCGGGCCGACCGGCATGGGCTATCAGAGTTGTACCAGTTACGTGGGCGCGTAGGACGCTCCAATCGACGCGCCTATGCGTATCTCCTGCTGCCGCCCGAAATCGAATTGACCCCGGTCGCACGTCGCCGCCTGGCTGCACTGAAGGAATTTTCGGACCTTGGGGCCGGTTTCAAGATTGCGGCGCTCGATCTGGAACTACGCGGTGCAGGGAACCTGCTGGGCGGCGAGCAGAGCGGTCACATTGAAGCGGTTGGCTTCGAGCTTTACACGCAAATGTTGGAACGCGCCGTGCGAGAAATGAAAGGTGAGGCCGCGCCGGAAGAAACTGAAATCCAGCTTAATCTCGGCCTCAACATCCGGATACCGGCGGATTACATTCCAGAGGAGAACCAGCGCCTGCGCATGTACAAGCGAATTGCTGGAGTGGAAACGGAATCGCAGCTCAGCGATGTGCGTGCCGAACTGGAGGACCGCTATGGCGAGCCGCCGGCCGCAGTGCAGAACCTGCTCGAGTATGCTGCCCTGAAGTTGCTTTGTCTTACGGTTGGAGTCACCAACATTGAGCGCAAGCGCGAACTTGTGAGTATCAAGTTTCGCCAGAACGCGGGGGTTGATCCGGATCGGCTGGCGCGCTTCGTCTCCTCACAGCGTGCAGCCCAGTTCACGCCAGAGGGTGTTCTGAAATTCTCGGCGAGAGCGACCGGCGCCGAAGAGGTTTTGCGTCATCTCAGGAACGTGCTGCAGGAACTTGCCAGCGGAACTTTGGAAGAGGCTTCCGCAACGAGAAGATCGTAGTCATCACGAATTTATTTTCTTCGTCAGCCTTCAGCACAGTCGCAGATGAGAGAGCAGGCTGCTATCTTTATGTGCCAGGTTAGATTTCGCAGAAGCTGATCATCCGCGCTAGCCCGCGGCTAAGGGACTTCCCGATGACCATGAAAGTTCGCAAAGCAGTTTTCCCTGCTGCCGGACTCGGCACACGCTTCCTTCCCGCTACCAAAGCCCAACCGAAAGAAATGCTGCCGATTGTTGACAAGCCAATCATTCAATACGGGGTCGAAGAGGCGCTGGCGGCGGGGTGCGACCAGATTATTATCGTGACCGGCCGGGGCAAACAAGCGATTGAAGATCATTTCGACGTCAGCTACGAACTGGAGAAGATGCTTGAAGAGCGCAAGAAGACGGACCTGCTGCAGATTGTCCGTCAAATCTCGGACATGATCCACGTGGCCTATGTCCGCCAGAAAGAGGCTTTGGGCCTGGGTCATGCCGTGCTAATGGCGCGCGAACTTGTGGGCAATGAGCCCTTTGCCGTGCTTCTGGCGGACGACGTCATTGATGCCGAGGTCCCCTGCCTGAAACAGATGATCGACGTTTTCGAAGAAACACAATGCTCCGTCCTGGCGACGCAGGTCGTCGAAGGACCGGCGATCTCCTCTTATGGGGTGCTCGACGTCCAGCCGGCCGAAGGGCGTTTCAATGGACGGCTATTTGAAATTAAAAATATGGTGGAGAAACCAACGCAAGCGGAAGCGCCTTCCAATCTCGCCATTATTGGGCGCTACATACTTACTCCCAAAGTATTTGAGACTTTGTCTGAAACCCCGCTTGGGACGGGCGGAGAACTGCAGTTGACTGATGGAATGCGGCTGCTGCTGAAAAGTGAGAAGATGTACGCTTACATCTACGAAGGCCGGCGCCATGATACCGGGGACAAGCTCGGATTCCTCAAGGCCACAGTCGAGTTCGCCTTAAAGCGTCAGGATCTCGGAGATGAATTCCGCCGATACTTGAAAGAGCTGCAGTTCTGAGCCCTTTTTTGATCGATCCGTTTGGATCCCGAGTCTTGCTCGGCCCTGTAGCGGCTGCTCACACCATACCGCGGGAGCCGCGCATAGTCCGATCCGGTTAGTGAAACCGGCGCTCGCGCCTATCTTCGCGCCGCGGGGACCTTCGCCGCAGCTGCTTCTGCGGCGCTCGGCATGGTCGTGAGGCGACTGCCCTGTGGCGGGCTTTGCGTCTGTGCAGTAGCAGCTTGGGCCGTTGGAGTAGCTGGAGTAAGCCCTAGCTCTTTCCGGACCTCGGCCTCGAGCTTCGCCAGAATATCCTTGTTTTCCTTCAGGAACTGGCGCGCGTTTTCCCGACCTTGTCCAATACGCTCACCTTTGTAGCTGAACCAGGCGCCAGATTTTTCCACAACTCCGTGACTCGCGGCCAGATCGAGCAGATCGCCTTCGCGGGAGATGCCTTCGCCATACAAGATGTCGAACTCCGCCTCGCGGAAGGGAGCCGCTACTTTGTTCTTCACAACTTTTACCTTGGTGCGCGAGCCGATAACCTGATCGCCTTCCTTGATCGCCGCGATGCGCCGGATATCAATGCGTACTGAGGAATAAAACTTCAACGCGCGGCCGCCCGTGGTAGTTTCCGGGTTACCGAACATCACGCCAATTTTTTCGCGGATCTGGTTAATAAAGATCAGACAGGTGCGCGACTTGGAGACAATACCGGTCAACTTGCGCAAGGCTTGCGACATCAGGCGGGCCTGCAGGCCCATATGACTGTCGCCCATTTCGCCGTCGAGTTCGGCCTTGGGGACGAGGGCGGCGACTGAGTCCACGACCAGCACGTCAATCGCACCCGAGCGCACCAGCGCCTCGGCGATTTCGAGCGCCTGCTCGCCATAGTCAGGTTGCGATACCAGAAGGTTGTCCACGTCCACGCCGAGCTTTTTCGCGTAGCCGGGATCGAGCGCGTGTTCCGCGTCCACGAAAGCAGCCATGCCACCGCGCGCCTGAGCTTGGGCGATCACTTGTAGGGCGATGGTGGTCTTGCCCGATGACTCCGGTCCGAAGATTTCGACCACGCGCCCGCGCGGCACGCCGCCTACGCCCAACGCTGCGTCGAAGGAAATGGCGCCAGTGGAGATTACCGCGATGGGGACGATTGCTTCCTTCGACCCCAGCCGCATGATGGAGCCCTTGCCAAACTGCTTTTCGATCTGGGCAAATGCCAGATCAATTGCTTTAGTACGTTCCGCACGGTCGTCGGCCATTTGGGTGCCGCTCCTTTATGAATGCAAGATGACTTGAGGCGGATTATACATTGGATTTGTGGCGAATAAAAGGCGAATAATTCCCGTATCCTTTTGCAATCTTCCCAAAACTGAACAAACGTCGGTTTCACGCCCCGCGAAACGCGCTGTAGGTGAGGGCACGCCCGGACGCGAGACGCCGTTCCCCCATCGCTCTATCTTTGTAGCAAATCGACCGGCTCACTTACATCGTGCACGTGAAAATGCTTGGCCAGCGCCGGATATTTTCGGGCTACGGCCTCATACATCGCGTATGCCACCCGGCGGTAGGACGTGTGCCCGGCAGGCGTGGTGCGCAGCTCTGAAATGTACACCACTTCGGCGAAGTCCATCTTGAACAGCGTTCGTTTGCGGAAGCCGAGCGGGATCGCGTAGTGCGATTTTTCCTCGGCTTCTTCCTCCGGACTCTGGGCAAGTTTCTCCACGACCTCGGAGGCACGGTTCATGGCCGCGTCGTAGCCAGAACGGACACCCGCCGCTTCGAGTTCTTCCGGCGCATCGTACCCGTGCTTCGTCGTGAACCCCTGGCCGATTTGAATACAGCGTCGGTGCCGGTGCATGTCGCGGAAGCCGCCAATATCCATGAGGATATCGAAGCGGAAATGCTGCCCGACACAGAAGGCGCGGAGCATCTCGTCGTGTTTGCTGCGGTGGCGCACCCCGAGATCGATGATCTCGCGCCTCATTTTTTCGCCCGCCGCTTCCACTGCCTGCCGGATTTGCCGGTACGAGTAGTGACAGTGCTCGTAGAGCAGCGTCGTCGCCAACTCCACCTCCAGCGGCTCCTCATCGAGCAGGTCGACCGCCTCGGCCGGCGTGATTGGCGACCTGCCCATCAACTCAGCGGCCGCTTGCCGCAGTTCGCGCCTGGTTTCGATCTGGTAGGGATTTGGATCGGCGTACTTCAGTAGTGTTGGCGCTGCGCAGACTTCCCGTAGCAGTTCCTGTTCCGCCCGCGCTCCTAGCCGCGGGTCCACTGCGCGAATCTCTTCGACCAGCTCTCGTAATGATTGATGATTCATGTTGTAAGCGGGGGAAGTGGCGGCGCGCTTGAGTAACCCGCCTAAGTTTCGGATCTCCTGGTGTGTGTGGGAGAGCAGGCGGGCCACCTGCGTTTCCAAAGTCCGTGCGTTAACGATTTCGCCGAGGGAAGTGTTGGTCGCCAAGGGCAGCAGGTAACGCGAAATGTCAAAAGCCCGTGCCCGCAGCGCGCGTTCGTACGCATCTTGCTTCACCTCCGCCGGTTTCGGCGTGATTTCCGCAAGGTAGAGCCACATGCG
>QIAR01000242.1 GCA_003225595.1 Acidobacteriota bacterium
GCAGTTGATTTGTAATGTATGGATCCTTGGCTTCGCCCCGGATGACAGCGCCGAACTTTTGCCGCGAAGTTGCCGGACTACATTAGCGGGGTGCGGGAAAACGCGGGAATTGAAGGATCTATGGAGTTGATTTGTAATGCCTGGACCCTTCACTTCGCCCAGGATGACAGCGCCGGACTTTTGCCACCAAGTTGCGGGACTGCACTAGCAGGTTGCGAAAAACGCGAGGATTGGCACAGTTGCGGATGGGCACGGCTTCACAGGCTGCGGAAAAACCTCCGGTTTGGGGTGGCGCAGCGCTTCCAGCGCTGCCATAAGTGCTCTCATATGGAACGAGGCTTTAGCCGCTGCGGTACTTGAAAGTGCGTTTTTCCGCAGCCTGTTCCGCCGTGCCGTAAGTGCGCCATCGACAAAATGTTCCACGTGGAACACTTCTCCATTTTGTCAGCGACCTTTACCTACATCTGTCGCGGGCGAGGGCTGCCCGCGCCACCCGCCATACCCCCACCTGATATCATGCGCACCGGTGAATGTGAATGGCCGAAGTGCCCAATAAAGTGCCGAAGAAAGTATTGCCAGGCAAGATTGCGCTGGTGGCCGGAGCGACCCGCGGGGCCGGCCGAGGGATTGCCATCGCACTGGGCGAGGCGGGTGCGACCGTTTACTGTACCGGCCGTAGTTCAAGAGAACGCACACGCGGACGGCCCGCTACGCCCGGCCGCCCTGAAACGATCGAGGAAACCGCGGAACTGGTCACGGCCGCCGGCGGGCGTGGCATTGCCGTAAGAGTAGATCACACCGAGCCTGCGGAGGTGAAGAAGCTGGTCGCCGGTATCAAACGGCGGCACAAGGGGCTGGACATTCTGGTCAATGACGTGTGGGGCGGCGATGCGCTCACCGAATTCGGCAAGACATTCTGGACGCTCAACCTCGATAATGGCCTGCGCATGCTGAAGCAGGCAATCCATTCGCACATCATCACTTCCCACTACGCCGTTCCGCTGCTGCTGGGTCGAAGCAGAGGAATTATTTTCGAAATTACAGATGGGGATGCTTTTTACTACCGCGGTAACCTTTTCTATGACCTGGTGAAGATTTCCGTCATACGGCTGGCCTTCGCCATGGCCCGCGAGCTGCGCAAACGAGACATTGTTTCGGTGGCGTTGACTCCGGGCTTTTTGCGTTCTGAAGCGGTACTGGAGCATTTTGGAGTCAGCGAGGTCAATTGGAAGGAAGCCGGGAAGAAGGTCCCCCCAGGACGAGAAGGAAGGGTCGTGCACGATGCTGGCGCGGATTTCATGGTGTCCGAATCGCCGAGGTACGTAGGCCGGGCGGTGGTAGCGCTTGCGGCAGATCCGAAGGTGAAAAAGAAGAGCGGACGTGTCTTCAGTTCCTGGGCACTGGCCCGGGAGTACGGATTTACCGATCTCGACGGCAGCCGGCCAGACTGGGGCAGCTATGCCAGGAAGAAGTATGGAAAGTACAAAATCTGCGATGAGCGATTTTATTCCTACTGGGTTCCCGGCCTTGTCGAGCTGATTTTCCCGGATTGGTTTTGATCGTGAGCGGGTCGAGGACAGTCTTGGACAGTTGCGTCCAATACTGACTTCCGATAAGTAATTGAAAATATGGCGGGGACGACGGGACTCGAACCCGCGGCCTCTGCCGTGACAGCGCTGCGTGAATAGGTTTTACAACAACTTACAAGACACGCGGGGACTGCCAAACGCAGCGCAAGTCATACAAGACCACTCAAATTGTGGGTTGGGTAGTGGGTTGGAAATTTGCCGCTATCCAAGCCCCTGCTCCAAAACGGCAGCAATCCTCATAGTGGCCGAACGGAAAGTCCTGGACCCTTAGCGGCGGCGCTTCTTACGCCACGCCCTGATATTGTTGGTCGCTGACCTTCTCCATCTCCTCGACCGGCTCGCCCCAACGCTGTGTCCAGCCGCAACCGGCCGTTACGATCAGGGTCTGACCGAGCGGGTGCGTATGCCATGCAGTCCGCGCGCCCGGCTCGAAAGTTACGCTGGCACCTTGAACAAGTGCCGGATATCGGGTGCCTGAAATAGTGGATCGATCCGTACAGTGCCAGTGAACCACTCTGACGGTCCCTTGACGGAAGGTTGGGAGCCACTCCTTTTTATATCCATTTCTCAATTCCTTCACTTGCCTTGCTATTTGGTCTCGTCCCGACGTCGCGCGGTGTTTGTATCCGCCTTGGTAACGAGTACATGATAGGCGACGCTGTCCCAGGCGTTGTGGATGCCGGTGAAAAGCAACAGCAGCGCCGCGCCTCCAACGCCAAACAGGGCCTCGCGCGTGTGGGAAGGCGCTGCGAATGACGACAGCGCGAGTATTGCGTACGCGGCCAAAGGCAGCACAACATGAAACAACCAGTCCTCGAATTCCGGTTCGTATGCGGCTTGCTTCCGCATACGCCGGCCTTCGCCGCACCTGCTGGTGGCCTCTCGGCAATAAGCGTTATGACGACGAACTGCAATCCGATCAGGGCGCCCGCAGCCGACCCGACGATTACGTAGAAGCTGTCCCATTTGGCGAGCTCTGACATGATGACGCTCATTCCCCAAACCGCTCGAAGCGGTACGCCAGTTCCGGGCCACCTTCGCGGCCGTAGGCGAGTTCGCCGACGAGCAGCGCGAACGGCTCCGTGTATCGAGCGATCCGGAGTCCGCCAGCATCCACCGGATCAAAGCCCGCGTCATGGATCAGCTTGGCAGCGACATTTTTGGCACTCTGGTCGTCGCCGCAGTACACCAGGCTCGGCCGAGTTTCTTTGCCTTTGGATTCGAATACTCCGAACAGCACTTCACTGGGAACGGTGTTGAAAGTCAGAACTACATGAGCGCGTGGAACTTTCTTTGCGAGTTCTTCGGCTCCCGACGTAGTGGTGCCCATGATGAGTTTCGTGTTGCCCGCGTCCATCGGGAGGCAGCAGGTTACGATCACCTTGCCTGACATATCGCCTGCCTGCTTCAGCACAGCGTCGATTCGCGACCAATGCACGGCCAGCAGAATGGCGTCTGCATCTTTGGCAGCCTCGCCTGGCGTACCGGCGCGTGCGTTGCCCTGAGCGTCACGCGCCAGCCTCTTGAGTTTGTCGCTGCTCCGCGCGTAACTGAACACGACTTCATGTCCAGCTCGCGCGAAGATCGTTCCGAGCTTGCCGCCCATCAAACCCGAACCCAGGATTCCGTCGCGCATACCGCTTTATTCGCCTGTTCGTTATCTGTTGTTGCTCAGCGGCCCACCAACTTCTGCAGTTCTTCGGGGTAACGAGCACCTTGCACCGAGATCTTCGAGGCTGCGGTTTCCAGCTGCCGGAGATCTTCGCGCGTAAGTTCGACGGCAGCGGCTCCGATGTTCTCTTCCAGTCGATGCAGCTTCGTTGTACCCGGGATCGGAACGATCCACGGCTTTTGCGCAAGCAGCCAGGCCAGCGCGATCTGAGCAGGCGTCGCCTTTTTCTGTTGCGCGAACTTGCCAATCAAATCAACCAACGCCTGATTCGTTTTGCGGTTCTCCGCGGTAAAGCGAGGAACAATGTTGCGGAAGTCAGTCTTGTCGAACTGCGTGTCTTCGCTGATCTTGCCGGTGAGGAAGCCCTTGCCCAATGGGCTGAATGGAACGAACCCGATGCCGAGTTCCTCGAGCGTAGGTATGACGTCGGCCTCAGGTTCTCTCCACCAAAGTGAGTATTCGCTCTGCAGTGCCGCGACGGACTGAACTTTGTGTGCGCGACGGATTGTCTCCGCTCCTGCTTCAGAAAGGCCGAAGTGCTTGACCTTGCCTTGCTGAATCAGGTCCTTTACGGCACCAGCAGTGTCTTCGATTGGCACATTTGGATCGACGCGGTGCTGATAGAACAAGTCGATTACATCGGTTTTGAGGCGCTTGAGCGAGGCCTCGGCGACCTCCTTGATGTGTTCCGGACGACTGTCCAGGCCGCTCCAACGCGGTCCACCATTGGGATCAGGTTTGAACCCGAATTTGGTGGCGATCGCCACCTGGTCACGAAGTGGAGCCAGCGCTTCGCCCACGAGTTCTTCGTTGGTGAACGGACCGTAAACTTCGGCGGTGTCGAAGAACGTTACGCCACGTTCGACAGCAGACCGAATCAGAGACATCATCTCCTTTTTGTCCGCAGCCGGACCATAACCGAAGCTCATTCCCATGCAGCCGAGGCCGATGGCCGATACTTCCAAATTGCTTTTTCCAAGTTCGCGTTTTTGCATTGTTTCTCCTTCCGAACCGTTTCTCTCATCCCAAGATTAGGATCAAACGCCGTGGAAGCGGTAGCCTGATCCTTCCGATTTATTGCCTATTCCTCTCGTTATGTGAAAAATTATTGGTGTATCCGGAGCCGAGCGGCTATCTTAGGGCAAGGGACAAGAAAACCAATACAATGAAAAACCCCAGCAAAAAACGCCTCTCCGCTATCAAACCAAGTGCGCGAATTGCGCACCGAGCTGGCTCGCAGGATTGCCTCGTTCATGGGCTCCGAAGAGAATCGGGCAGGTAGCGTCCTCGCTATGCGTCCATTGATAGTCCATTCTTCTTCGAAATCGAGGCTAGGCGCAGCCAGACGAGTACTCCACATCGAATATGCGGCATCCAGGGTCATGAGAGATGGGCTCGAACTCGCAGTCCCTTAGACCCGTTGCGAACTGCGCTCCGCTGCCCAGACGAGGGGGTCTGGGCCTACGTGATCTGTGATGAACCTTACGTTTCCGATCGGTTGTAATACAGCCCCTCCACCGCCTTCTGCACTTTGGCCGACACCGTGTTTATGTCGTGCAGCGTGTATCCGGCGGTCGAGATTGGCTCGCCCACCCGCATCTCCAGCGGACGGCTCTTGATGTGATAGGTGTTCATTGATAGCAGCTCATACGTCCCGACCAGCGCCACGGGAACAATATCCACTTGCGCTTTGATGGCGAGGAAGAGTGCGCCTGGCAGGAATGGCTTGACCTGGCCGTCCGGTGTGCGCCCGCCTTCGGGAAATATCACGAGCGGCATGCCGCTCTTCAAAGTCTTCAGCGCCGATCGAATGCTGCCGATCGAGCGGGCTGGATTCTGCTGGTCTATGCACACTTGCCCCGATCGCTTCAGGTGCCAGCCGACAATCGGATAGGAAAGCAGCTCTTTTTTGAACACGATGCGGAACTGGAACGGCAGGTAGACGTACAAGATAGGGATGTCCAGGGCCGAGGCGTGGTTCACCGCATAGACATACGGCATGGAAGTATCGATCTTCTCCAATCCGGTCACTCTCACGGGCGAGAAAATCGTCTTCATGATTAGCCACGACCACAGTCGCGCAAACCCGTGCTGGATTCTGCCACTTCTATCAAATAACCAGGAAGGAAAAGACACGATCCCCAGGACAATCGTGTACAGCCAGATTAGCGGATCGAAAATAAAGTAGGAACGGAGCCTGCTGGGCCAGCCGTATTTGCGGGCGGGCGCAGGCCCAGCCTGCTGAACCCGTTCTGTTGCGGGTTGTGCCCTCCCCGGATTGGCTTCAAGTTCGGTGGACGATGTCTTCAAAACAGCACTTTCTCTTTAGATGCGCACGCCCAGCAGGCGCATGGCCTCCCCAACAATGTAAATCGAACCTGTTATAACAACCAAACCGAGTGGCCCTGCCAAAGCACGCCCACGGCGCAGCGCCGATGCCACATCGGGTGTTCCTTCGATTTCGATGGAGATGCGGCTGGCAGCTCGGCGGATCTCGTCTGGCGTCGCCGAACGCGGATTTCTTGCGCGCGTGGCAATCACCCGCTCGGCCAACGGGAACAGGATCTCCGCCATCTCGGCAATGGCCTTGTCGCGCATGGCGCCGAAGATGAAGGTAAGTGGCCGGTCTTCCTCGGTCGACGAAAGCTCGCTTGATGAAAAATAGATCGCCGAAAGCGTGGACCGCAATGCCCACGCGCCTGCCGGATTATGGGCCGCGTCAAACACATATTCTGGTTTGCCATCCTTGGGGGGGATCACCTGGAAGCGTCCTGGCCAGTGCGTCTGGCGGATGCCGCGCTCGATGGAGTCGGGCGTGATCCCAGCGAAGCCCTGCTTTTTGAGCTCTTCCGCACTGGCGATCGCCAGCGCGACATTCCTCAATTGGTGTCGCCCGACCAGCGACGTTTCGACTTCGATCTGCTTTCCCATGACGAGTAGCGGATATCGGGAAACATAACCCCGTGCCATCTCGGATCCAGGACTATGTGGGGGCGGGTCTTCGACCCGCACTGCCCGGGTCAAAGACCCGGACTTACGCGGTTCGTTGAGACCCCCTGGTACCGCGCACTGGGCACTTGCAGGCGATACCGGCGGCACATACGGAACCGCGCTCACTGCTTGCGCTCCCAGTTCCAGAATCGCGTTGCCAATCACGTCATTCGCCTCGGGCTGTTGCGGAAGCGTTACCACCACACCGCCGCGCCGAATAATGCCCACCTTCTCGCGCGCAATCTCGCCGATTGTATTACCCAGATATTTTTGGTGATCGAGTGAAATGTCGGTGATGACGCTGACCCTCGACTCGATCACGTTGGTCGCGTCCAGTCGGCCGCCCATGCCGACTTCAAGCACAGCGAGATCAACCCGCTCGCGTGCGAAATGCTCGAAGGCGATCGCGGTCAGCATCTCGAAAAAACTTGGATGCCAGGGCAATTCACCTTGGCTCACCAGCCGCTCTGCCGTGCGATCCACCAGATCATGCAGTGCGGTGAAATCCTCGTCGCTGATGGATTCACCATTCACGCGAATTCGCTCATTCATGCATATCAGGTGCGGAGAGGTATACAAACCCGTCTTCAATGCCGAAGCGCGCAGAATCGAGCCCAGCGCCGCCGCGGTTGACCCTTTGCCATTGGTTCCTGCAATCAGTACGCCCGGAGAACGTTGTTCGGGGTTCCCCAGCGCTGCGAGAAGCACGCGCATGTGGGCGAGGTCGAACTTGTGAGAAGGCGTCTGGGCCAGCTCGTGTCCGAGGGCATACATGCTCGTGATGGCGGCTTCGTAGGACATGGGTTGAGGTCGTTGGTCGTTGCTCCTCAGTCGTTGTCGTTAGTCGTTCGTCGTTGGTCCCCACTCAGGCTACCAGTTTCCACTCTGTAGTTCGAATGTCTGGCAGCGGATGGATCCGACTGGCATATCAACGCAGACTGCGCAAAAGGGGACCTACTGGATGTGGGCCAATACGAAACCATTAGATAATCGGACACGCAGGGGCTAGCGACTAACGACCGACGGCTAACTGCTGATTCTTCGGCATCATGAATTCCAGAGCTCGTGCGATGTAGGGCTTGAGCTGCTTGCGAGGTACAACGGCGTCCAGCATGCCGTGATCCAGCAAAAACTCGGCGCGCTGAAATCCTTGCGGCAGCTTCTGGCGGATGGTTTGCTCGATTACGCGCGGCCCAGCAAACCCAATCAAGGCTCCCGGCTCGGCGACATTGAGGTCACCCAGCATGGCAAATGACGCGGTTACGCCGCCCGTAGTGGGGTCCGTGAGTACGGAAATATATGGCACGCGCGCCTCATCTAGCCGCGCCAGCGCGGCTGAGATTTTGGCCAACTGCATCAGGCTCACTACGCCTTCCATCATGCGCGCGCCCCCAGAAGCAGAAACGATGATGATGGGAACGCGTGTTTCCGTAGCACGCTCGATTGCTCGGGTAATAGCCTCGCCGACCACCGCGCCCATGCTTCCGCCGATAAACGAGTATTCCATCGCGCTCAGGATGACGAGGCGCCCGTTCAGCTTGCCTTGCGCATTGACGACGGCGTCCTGGAGCCCGGTGTCTTCCTGCGCCTGCTTCAGGCGCGACTTATAGGCTCTTAGGTCCACGAATTTCAGCGGGTCCGTCGAAGTCAGATTGGAGTCGAAAATCTCATACTCATTGTCATCGAGGAGTTGCGAGAGCCGCGTGCGCGCATCGATGCGGAAGTGCCGATCACACTTGGGACAGACGTTAAGATTATCCTCCAGATCTTTCTTCCAGATGATCTGGCGGCACTGGTCACACTTCACCCACAGTCCCTCGGTACGGACTCTTTTCTCGCCCGAGGTATCCAGTTCGCCAGACTGTCTTTTGAACCAGGCCATGGGTTGATTTGCGATTGCCGATTTTCGATTTTAGTAAAACAGGTACGCCGTCCAGGACACTTTAAAATTCGGCAGTCGTCAGTCGTAAATCGTCAATATTCTATTCCCCTCTGTGCCATCACGCCCTTTTCATAGGCATGTTTCACCTGTCGCATATCTGTCACGGTGTCGCCAATTTCAACAATTGTCGGATGTGCATTCCGCCCCGTCAAGATAACGTGCACCATTTCAGGCTTATTCTTCAGGCTTTCGACCACCTTCGCTGCGTCCAGCATACCGTAGCTGATAGCATAGTTAATCTCGTCCAAGATCACGAGGTCCCATTCACCCGAGCGGATCGCTTTCTCGCCCTCGGCCCAGGCTTCCTCTACCATGCGCACATCTTCCGAGTCAGGTTTCTCGGCTCCGACCTTCACGAAGCCACGACCCATCTGCTTCATGATGAATTTATCGCCGAATGCTTTGACTGCATCGAGCTCGCCGTAGTGCCACGACCCCTTCAGGAATTGCAACATGAGCACGCGCATGCCCTGTCCAACCGCACGCAGCGCAGTACCCATGGCGGCAGTCGTTTTGCCCTTGCCCGGACCGGTGTTGACAATGATCAGACCACGACGAACGTCCTGCATAATGAAAGAATGTTCGATTGTACCTGTTCGAGGGGTTTTGCGGGCAAACACCCGCTTCCTCATCAATCAAAGCCCATTTCAGCTTGGATGTGCTCTTGGTTATGCGGCTAATGCCAATGTTTTTTTCAATTTTTGGGAACCAGGGCGTGTTGCGTAGCGTAGGCATCCATGAGCCGCTCTCTCATTTTTTAAAAAAGTGTAGAGGTCTCGGAATGAAACACAACAGGCTCTCATTGTTGATGTTGATCGTGGTCCTTTGCCTTGCGGCAAGGGCGCGGGCTGACGATACCAGGACACAAGCTAGTGTGCGGCTGCAGGCCAACTCCGGAGCCTCCCAGGATCAGGATAGTGTCCGCCAGATTCAGGAACTGGAGCGCCAGGCGAAAGATGCCTCGGTGCACCGAGACGCGGCTTTCGCTGAGCGCATGCTCGCGGATGATTACATTGCCATCACCCCGCTGGGCCAGGTAATAACCAAGGGTCACACG
>QIAR01000746.1 GCA_003225595.1 Acidobacteriota bacterium
CACCTCTGCATTTCCGGAACTGTTACCTGGAGCTGGCGAAGGGATTCGAACCCCCGACCCTCTGATTACAAATCAGATGCTCTACCAGCTGAGCTACGCCAGCGATATGGGACAAGTTTGCCCCGCAGGGCGCAACCAATCCCTCGATCCCTTTCCTTTTGTTGGGACAACCATAAAAGTTACCATAACGGTAATTTACGTGCAACCGGATCCTCCCCGCGTTGAAATAGTCTCGCTTTCGAATCCGCCAACCCATTTGAGGGCTTTACCTCCGGCAAGTGCTATCATGACCTTCTCTGATCGCACTTCATGCGCATCCGCACTAAACGCATCCTTCCTATCGCCCTGGGCGTCCTGATCATCGCGGCGGCGGTTACGCTGGCCGTGCAACTGCGCCGGCGCGCTCCACCAGAGCCGGCCCGCTTGCTCCCGGGCGCCGACGCTTTCTTCTACGTCAATCTCGCATGGGTGCGCACTCTCAATGCCGTAAGCCAGTTGCCGCCCGTGTCTCGCGATCCGGAATACGAGCAGTTCGTTCAGCAGACGGGATTTCAGTTTGAGCGCGATCTTGATAAGGCAGCTTTCGCGGTCCATTATCCGGCAAGCTGGGGCGGCGGGGGCACGGGGGACTCCTCCCCTCAGCCGCGCTTCTCTGAAATTTTCGTTGGCCGCATCCAGAACGAGCGCCTCAAAGCCTACCTGAAGGGGATTGCCAGATCGATAGACACTTACCACTCTACCGACGTTTTCAATATTCCTCTCGAAGGGCGAACCCTGCGAGTCGCGGTTCTTGGAGTAGACACTGTCGCAGTCTCGAACCACGATGACCCGCAACTCATTCGCGGCATCATCGACCGCTCGCGAAAGCTGGCCTCCCCATTCGGAGGACCGGCCTTCCTGCGCCAGTATTATAAACACGTCCCGTTTGCAGGCCTTGCATTCCCGTTTGCTAGTCTTGCCTGGGGTATTGCGAGAGTGCAGCCTGCCAGTCCCGGTTCACCGTCCATTTTCGGCGGCTGGTCCATCCTCTTCCCTAGGCCGACGACCGTGGTAATCTCTGCTCGCTATCTCCGGGCACTGCACCTAAAAGCGGAAGCCTTCACCGCGAATGACGAGGACGCGCAAAGTATTGCCGATAAAGCGACTACGTTCCTGACATTATTCCATGCGGCGGAAGGAGCTGTATCCCGCCGGGGCGTAGATCCTGATGTCAAGGCATTCTTCGATAGCTTAAAGGTGGAGCAGCACGACAGTCGCGCCGTGCTGACCGCCACGGTTCCGCCGGGGTTCATGCGTAAGGCCATCGCCGAATCACCCCCGCAATTGACGCCCATGCCACCCGTGCCACCGCGCAACGAGCAAAAGGCTCAGCCGCCGCCGTCTAAATAAGGAGAAACCCAAGTCCCAGAACTAAACTTCGGAACCACTGAGCGCATAGAAACAAAAGGTAATCGCGGTTGCACGGCGGTCTTGGATTTGTAACTTCTCCATGTCATTGCGTATCGTCTACTTTACGGATCAACCTTGCCGGATCTAGCGAGACGCTGACCGGATCGAGCCATGCGAACAAGCTTTGGCGTGCCTGCTCCAGTCGCGGGCAGGTAGAATAATGACAATGACCAATCTCCCACTCCCGATCGCTGCATTTGTGGCCGGGCTGATCTCATTCCTCTCGCCCTGCGTGCTGCCGTTGGTGCCAGGATACGTGTCATTGATCTCCGGCGTGGGAGTGGAGGAACTGAAGTCCCAGGAAACTCAATTGCTTCGCAAGGTGATGTTGAATTCGGCGGCCTTCATCCTGGGTTTCAGCGTCGTATTCATTATGCTGGGCGCGATCTCGACGGAGGTCGGGCAGTTGATGGCACGCCATAAATCATTGCTTGCCCAAGTCGCCGGCGTAGTAATCATCCTGTTCGGGTTGCACCTGACCGGAATTTTCAAAATAAAAGCTCTATACACAGATGCGCGCCTGCACAGCGTCAAAGGAGGCAGTACGGCGTGGGGAGCTTTTGTAATCGGCTTTGCATTCGCTTTCGGCTGGACACCTTGCGTCGGGCCAATCCTGGCAGTCATCCTTGGGTTTGCGGCAGCGCAGGACTCCGTGATCAAGGGGATTATCCTCCTCGCCGTGTATTCGCTTGGCCTCGCCGTGCCATTTCTGCTGACCTCGCTCGGCATCGAGCGTTTTCTGAAGTTCTATAGCCGCTTCCGGACGCACATGCATGCGCTCGAAGTTGTCAGTGGCGTGCTGCTCATCGCCTTGGGTGGACTGCTCGTCTTCGGCCGGTTCACACTGATTTCGAATTATTGTAACTGAGGTACTGATCCGTGAAACGTAATCCACTCATCATCGTCGTCGTGGCTGTGGTGGTCGCGCTGATGTTGTTTATCGGAATCCATACAGCCCGCCGTTCCGGCCCGGGGTCTGCAGCAGCATCCTTGGATATCAAGGGCCACGCGGCGCCGGAGTTTGCCTTGCAGTCCCTCGACAACAAAACTGTCCATCTTTCCGATTTCCGCGGAAAAGCGGTGCTTTTGAACTTCTGGGCCACCTGGTGCTCGCCTTGCAAGATCGAGATGCCCTGGTTCGTTGAGCTTCAGCAGCAGTACGGTCCCCAGGGTCTGCAGGTAATCGGTATAGCCATGGACGACGCCAGCAAGGAAGACATCGCAAAGTTCGCCAAGGACTTGGGCGTGAATTATCCAATCCTGCTAGGTAAAGAGTCCGTGGGCGAGGCTTATGGCGGTGTCCAGTTCTTGCCCACGACTTTCTTTATCGATCGCGACGGCAAGGTGTTGGAGCGTGAGTTCGGCCTGAAAAGCCGTAGTATCTTCGAGGACAACATCAAAAAGGCATTAGGACGGGGTCAGCCGGTACAGGCGCAAAAGTAACGTAGCCAGAAGGGCACTTCCGGTTCTACGATCTGCAGGATGGGTGTGACAAGAAAGCTCGTGGCTAGTCTGTTGTCTCTCGTAGCTGCCGTCACCGCAGCGCAGCCAATGCCGGGTCCAGGCGCTGCTCGGGTCACCTTCGCCCCGCCTGCGATCGTTACTGTCACCCGCGGCAAGCCGGGCACTGTGACTCTTAATTTTCGTGTCGGGCCGGGTTACCACATCAATTCCAACAAGCCCAGTTCTGAGTTCCTGATCCCCACCACGCTGAAGCTGGATGCCCCTACCGACATCGTGATCGGGAAAGTCTCCTACCCTAAAGGCGAGGACATGAGTTTTCCCTTCGCGTCTGGCGAGAAATTGAATGTCTACACCGGAGACTTCGCGGTCCGCGTCGTAGTCCGCCCGCTCCACAACGTGGTGCCAACCAAGTACGCCATACACGGGAATTTGAAATACCAGGCTTGCGACAACGCGGCCTGCTATCCACCCAAGCAGTTGCCGATGAGCTTTGAAGTGAAGGTAGCCAAAGGAGCTGAGACGGCGCCGAGGCACAACCCCGCCCAGAGTCCGCACGCCCACAGGTAAGCTTCTGGGCTTTCGTTAGCCGAATCGGCGGAATCGCTGACACTTCCCGAATCCCATCCCCATTGGATGACTACTGTTCGCCCTTTGCGCGGTGCCCATTTCCGCGTTGCCCTTTTTCGATCTTGGCCCACGTATCTTTCAGCGCTACGGTTCGATTGAACACCGGCTTTCCGGGCTTTGAGTCGGGATCGACGCAGAAATACCCCAGGCGCTCGAATTGGTAGCGGCTCCCGATCGCCGCATTGGCCAGCGACGGTTCGAGCTTGCAGTTGGTCAGCACCTCGAGCGATTGCGGGTTGAGATTCGTGGTGAAATCCTGGCCTTGTTCCGTCTGGTTCGGATCTTCCTTGCTGAACAGGGTCTCGTAATTTCGCACTTCGGCGTCAATGGCGTGCGCGGCCGAGACCCAATGAATGGTCGCTTTCACCTTGCGGCCGTCCGGAGGAGAGTTTCCGCCGCGCGTAGCGGGATCGTACGTGCAGTGCACTTCGACCACTTCGCCCTTTTCATTCTTCACCACGCTGGTGCAAGTGACGAAGTAGCCATACCGCAACCGGACCTCGCGGCCCGGGGAGAGCCGGAAATACTGCTTCGGCGGGTCCTCGCGAAAATCATCCTGC
>QIAR01000747.1 GCA_003225595.1 Acidobacteriota bacterium
GCGCGTGCCCGCTCTCGAATCTTCGGGATTGTTCACCGCCTCCATCTCTTCGACCTGATTCTCCGGATAGTTGTCGATGACAACTTTCAACGGCCGCAGCACGGCCATCACGCGGGCTGCACGCTTGTTCAGGTCCTCTCGCACGAAGTGTTCGAGCATCGCCAACTCGATCACGCCGTTAGTTCTCGAGACGCCGATTGCGCCACAGAAATTGCGAATGGCCTCAGGCGTATAGCCGCGTCGCCGAATCCCGACAAGCGTCGGCATGCGGGGATCGTCCCAGCCGCTCACATGGCCTTCCTCGACCAACTGCAGCAGCTTTCGCTTACTCAACAGCGTATAGGTGAGGTTGAGGCGGTCGAACTCGATTTGCTGCGAAGGAAAGATGCCCAACTGCTGTATGAACCAGTTGTAGAGTAGCCGATGATCTTCGAACTCAAGCGTGCACATGGAATGCGTGACGCGCTCGATGGAATCCGATTGCCCGTGGGCGTAGTCGTACATCGGATAAATGCA
Source organism: Acidobacteriota bacterium (assembly GCA_003225595.1). Lineage (GTDB taxonomy): Bacteria > Acidobacteriota > Terriglobia > Terriglobales > Acidobacteriaceae > Gp1-AA124. The sequence goes on from QIAR01000747.1 coordinate 517, forward strand.
CCACTTGTTTCCCGTGCGGTGATGTTCGGAGTGCAGGATGCGGTACATCACCGGATCGCGCATGTTCAAGTTCGGCGAAGCCAT
>QIAR01000243.1 GCA_003225595.1 Acidobacteriota bacterium
GTCCGCCCCACCGAGATGCATCGCGGCCACGACTGCCGGGTTCGGCTTGCCATGATAGGGAGGCGAGGACGCGATCACGCGCGGCACGCCCGCCACCTTCGCAGTCACCACGCTCATGTGGGCGGAGGCGACCAGCGGATATTTCCCGCCCGGAACGTAGCATCCGACGGAGTCAACCGGCATGTGTTTGTGACCGAGAATGACCCCCGGCAGGGTCTCAACCTCCACGTCCTTTATCGAAGACCGCTGTGCTCGCGCGAAGTTGTGCACCTGCGCTTGAGCGAACTTGATGTCGTCGATGTTCCGCCTGGAGAGCTGGGACAGACAACCCTCGATCTCCGCCTCCGACAGGCGAAATGTGGGTGGGTTCCACTTGTCAAACTTCTCCGAGATCTCGCGCAGAGCCGTCTCCCCGCGACTTTCTATGTCCTCGATAATGCCGGTGACGGTGTCGCGGACTTTCTTCGCTTCGGCAGTGGTCTGCTCAGGCGTCCGGCCAGTTTTTAGATAGCGTGCCATTGTGCCCTCCTTGCAAACCTTCGAACGGTCGAAGTGAGGCTAGCCGGTAGCCGAGACCGGTTCAGTCAGTTCGACGTCGCTGGTGGACCACCGATGCTGTTCGGCCGCATAACCCGCCTTGTAGTCCGCCTTGACAGTGTCCGATGCGGTCGGAAGTACCGGGAAGTCCCACCAGCCCACAACTTCGGCCGCGGCCACGGAGGCATCTCGCGTGATCGGTACTTCGATCACGGCCGGTGCGTTCGAGTCGAGCGCTCGCCTGAGGCTGGAGCCGATATCGTCCACCGCTTGCACCTTGGTTGCGACCTCGAAACCGAAAGACTTGGCGAGCGATACGAAGTCGACCGAGTAAGGCCGGCCGTCGCCGTTGTGATGGTTGAACTCGGATCCGATCTGCCGGCCCATGAGGTTGTTCTGGCCGTCGCGAATCGAGATATAGCCCGAGTTGTTGAGAATCAGGAATACGACCGGAATGTTGTGCATCACGCAGACGGCGAGCTCCTGAACACACATCATGAAGTCGCCGTCGCCAATAATGCACACCACCGGCGTATCAGGTTTGGCAAGCTTGGCGCCGATGGCGGCGGGAAGCGCGAAGCCCATCGACGAAAACGAACCTGAGGTGATGTGGGTCCGTGGCTCGTAGACTGGGAAGGCCTGTTTGGTTGTGCTCTGGGGATGACCTGATCCGACGGTCACGATGCCGTGCCGGGGCAGAACCTTGCGCAACTCCCTCAGCGTACGCAGCATCGTCGTCGGGATGCCATTATAGGAGCGACGGGGCTCGAGCCTCTTCTCCCACTCCTGCTTCAGTGCTTCGACGTCGCTAAGGTAGGAAGCTCTAGCTTCTCGCACTTTACGGGCCTGCTCGTCCGAAATTCCGGCGAGGATGTCAGCCAGAACGAGCTTGCAATCGGCGGCGATGCCCACTTCCGCTGGATAGTTTTTGCCGATCTCGCGCGCATCGATGTCAACCTGGATGAGCTTGGCATCCGGGATCGAGAAGGTGACACCTTTGCGGTAGGACGAGGCCGACCAGTCTGTGAAGCGGCAGCCGAGCGACATCACGACGTCGGCGTTCGCAGCGGTGTTGTTGCCGGGCAGCGATCCCGGCCAGCCGGCCGTGCCAGCGCACCTCGGGTTGTCCTCGGCAATCGCGCCCTTGCCGTTCCATGTGAAGACCACCGGGATGCCGAGCTTCTCGACAAGTGTCGTCAGCTCCGGGGTCGCATTGGCCGTGATGGCTCCGCCACCCACCACAATGCAGGGGCGCTTGGCAGTGAGGAGAAGCTTAATGGCAGCCTCGATGGCCTGGGCATCCGCCCGCGGCTTCCCGACCGGCAGGCGCTTGGCGAGATCTGCCACGTCAATGTCCGTAGTCTCGACCTGCACATCAAGCGGCAGCTCCATATGCACAGGGCCCGGGCGACCGGTCATCATCGCGTTCCAAGCGCGATGCATCACGAAGGGTACCTGGTCGGCGCGGATCACATCGAAGGTGCGCTTGGTCACCGGCGCCACGATATGCGGGAAGTCGGGCGAGGCGAAGCGATCGAGCTCCTGCATGACCCCGTGGCCACGCATGTGAGTGGCGGCGCTGCCAGTGATCAACAAAAGCGCTGTCGAATCGCAGTGCGCGGTCGCAAGCCCAATGATTGTATTCGTCGCACCTGGGCCGATCGAGGTGCAAGCGGCGATCGGCTGGCCGGTGACGCGGTAGTGCGCGTCGGCGATGTGGACGGCGCTCTGCTCGTGCATGACTTGGATAAAGGGCAGCTTCGAGACCGGATCGTTGAAAGCGTCGATCATGCTCCAGTTGCCGTGCCCCGGCAGGCCGGTGACATAAGGGACGCCGTAAGCCTTGAGAGCCTTTCCGATGATCTGTCCGACCGTGAGCCGCATAGACAACCTCCTCGCTCTAACCTGCTGTGCCGCACATTCTACTCTCGGACAAAAGGGAGCAGCGAATGAACTTGGCCCGGAGGATGGCAACGCGCATGGTTGTATAATCCTGCTCGCCATTCTGGGGGCGGAGCTAACATGGATCGTCGCACGTTCCTGTCGCATTCCGGCCGGCTATTGGCGGCCGCAGGGTTAGCTCCGAGGATGTTTGCCGAAAATCGTATGCCCGAATCCAACCAACGTCGTTCTCTCTCCTTTTCAAATGATTGGATCGAAAGCGTCCTCGTCAGTGCGGTGCGCAATATGCCGGTTGAGGATGCGATCGTCGTGAACCTCTCCACCACTGCCTTGCACTACCGGGTCGGAGGAGATCATGGAACGGTTCTCCCTTGGAAATCGGCCATGCTCCGGCGTTGCACATTGGAGAGCGGCGAAACAGTCGCATTGCTTCACGTGCGTCAGCGCACTAACCTTGGTGGTGTAGCGCTGGGTTGGGAGTGGTACGGTCGTCGCAATCCGCAGTTCCCTCGCGGGACTCCTCTTTACATCTCACTGCAGGATGAGATTGGAGATGTACAGCTTGATCCAGTCCACGGCTTTACTCATGAGACTTCAGTTTCAGCTTCGCCACGACGGTACCGGCTCAAGCTGAACCTCTGGTACACACCAGAAGAGACGGACTGCGGAATCCATACCGGACATCAGTTTCTGGAAGTGCACACCCAGGTCCTCGGCACCGGTCATATGCAGAAGTTTCGGGAGAACAATTCGGAAACACTCTACGAAGATGTCCCGATGCTCCCGGGATTCACTCATGACCCGTTCTTCGTGGTCGGAGACAATGGTAGCTTCAGCTATCCATGGCACCGGTATTACGCAGAAACGGATTGCATCTGGATGGCAGTCGAGCTGCATCCGTTGTAAGACTCTCTCGCGGACTGCGGCAGGGTGCACCGGTTTTCAAGTCCTCATCCGGCAGGAATTTGTGGAATTACTTTTTTCGACGCGGACACCGAAACGGGGTTTGCTGCAATGCCTTCCTCTCCCGACGTAGTCATCATCGGCAGCGGCATAGGAGGCGGCACGTTAGCCAACCGTCTGGTACAGCACGGTCTGAACGTGACCATTTTGGAGCGCGGCGGCTACTTGCCACAGGAACCCGAAAATTGGGATGTTCACGCCGTTTTCGTTGACCAGAAGTATGTGCCCCAGGAGACATGGTTAGACAAGGAGGGTACGGCATTCCACCCCGGCAACTATTACTACGTAGGAGGTAGCAGCAAACTGTACGGGGGCACGATGCTTCGCCTTCGAGAACGGGACTTCGAAGAGCTGGAACATGCGGGCGGCGTCTCACCCGCTTGGCCGATTACGTATCGTCATCTCGCGCCTTACTACGACCTTGCGGAAAAACTCTATCTCGTCCACGGTCAGGTTGGGGTCGATCCAACTGAGCCGCCGGACGTTCCGCCCTATCCGTATCGTGCTCTCGATCACGAGCCCGTGATTGAACGAGTGGCGTGCGCGCTCCAGGATCAGGGGCTCAAGCCTTTCCCGCTTCCTCTCGCGGTGCAACGCCATGAAGGTGGAGCGTGTGTGCGTTGCAAGACTTGTGATGGCTTTCCGTGCAAGGTGCATGCAAAGACGGATGCTGAAATCGCAGCGGTCAGGCCCGCGTTGGCGACGGGAAGGCTCACCTTGAAGATTCATGCGAAGGCAACACGTCTAATTCTGACCAACGACGGCCGCCGCGTGAACGCCGTGGAGTACGAGAGCGAAGCCGGCCTTGCACGAATCACTGCGCCAGTTGTGGTGGTGTCGGCCAGCGCTGTAAATTCTGCTGCTTTGCTTCTCCGCTCGGCCTGCGACAAAGCGCCTCGTGGCGTTGCGAATTCCTCTGGCCTGGTCGGCCGCAACTACATGGCGCATAACAATACCGCCCTCATGAGTATCGGTTGGGCGATCAACGATACCAAGTTTCAGAAGACAATTTGCATTAATGATTTCTATTTCGGAGACAGGGGCTTCAAGTACCCGATGGGCAATATCCAAGGTCTCGGCAAACTCCAGACCGGGATGCTTACGGCCAAGCAGAAATACTTGCCCAATTTCGTTGGTGACCTGATGGCCCAGCGGAGTGTGGATTGGTGGATTATGTCCGAGGACTTGCCCGACCCCGAAAACCGCGTGATCCTGCAAGGCGACACGATCAGGCTTCACTACACCGAGAACAATATGGCTGGGCACAAGCGCCTGACGAACAGGGCTGCCTCGCTGATGAAAAAGATCGGTTTCAGAGTCAACATCCAGAAGCACATGGGAGGACTCTCCGTTTCTCATCAGTGCGGAACGGTCTGCTTCGGTAGCGACCCTAGCAAGGCTGTTCTGAACGAGTTCTGCAGATCCTTCGACCATTGCAACTTGTTTGTTGTGGATGCTTCCTTCTTCCCGTCTTCTGCGGCTGTAAACCCGGCATTGACCATCGCGGCGCAAGCGATCCGCGTCGCGGATCATATGGCAAGAGTTGATTTTGGCGTGACGGGAATCAGCAGCGCTCGGTAGCCATGTAACCACCGGATCGCCGATCATGGTTTTTAATCTCTCCCCGTCAAGTCGATCTGGCCGCCGTCAAAAAGATCACTTCGAACTACTCCCCTAATTCGCGTGATATCTCCGAGGCTGTCATCCTGAGTGGCCTCCAGGCCGCGAAGGATCTATGCAGTTGATTTGTAATGCGATGGATCATCCTTGGCTTCGCTCGAGACGACAGCGCCGGACTTATGCCACGAAGTTTGCGGGACACTCCCCTAGCCTTTCCTTAAACCCTCTCAGACCCTAAACTAGGCACTCCAAAGCCTGGAGGTTTTGCCGTGCACAAGAAAAACAAAAGCGCAGCTTGGTTTGCCACATGCGTCATTGGCTTGCTTCTTTGTTGTGCCGCGAGTGGTTTTTGCGCGCAGAACCCGGCGGGTCCTATCGGCATTTTTGAAAGCCACGCCGATGTCGGCACCGTTCTTCACGCCGGCTCCGCTGAGTACGACCAGTCCAAACAGAGCTACAACGTCAGCGGCAGCGGCGAGAACATATGGTACAGGACGGATGCCTTCCAATTCGTCTGGAAGAAAATCTCCGGTGATGTCTCGCTGACGGCTGACATCTCTTTCTTGGGCAGCGGCGGGAACGAGCATCGCAAGGCGGTGCTGATGTTCCGCCAGAGCCTTGATGCGGACTCTGCCTACGCCGACGTAGCGCTCCACGGCAATGGATTGACATCACTTCAATTCCGCGACGAAAGGGGTGCGGACACAGGTGAGATCCAAGCGAATATTTCCGCGCCCAGGCGGCTGCGAATCACAAAACGTGGCGATTACGTCTACATGTCGCTTGCTCGTGACGGCGAGGATCTGCACGTGGCAGGCGGATGGCTGCGGATTCCTCTCCAGGGATCGTTCTATCTCGGAATCGGCGTCTGCTCGCATGATAAAGATGTTGTTGAGAAAGCGGTCTTTTCGAACGTTGACCTGGTGACCGGAAGCTACGCTGCCTCCAAGCCCCCGACGCTTTACAGCTCGTTGGAGACAGTGATTATCGAATCCAGGGGGCGTCGCGTCATCTACATCGCGCCTGAACACTTCGAGGCCCCAAATTGGACGCACGACGGTGCGTCATTGCTCTTCAATCGCGATGGGCGCATCATGCGTATGGCTGTAACCGGCGGCAAGCCTGAGATTATCGACACCGGTTTTGCCGTCCGTTGTAATAATGACCACGGCATCTCGCCAGACGGGACTTTGCTCGCCATCAGTGATCAGTCGCAGGAAGAGCATCGCTCGATTATCTACACTGTACCCATGGCCGGAGGCGCTCCCCGGCGCATCACCCAGCTGTCCCCTTCCTACTGGCACGGCTGGTCACCGGACGGGAAGACGCTCGCTTTTGTCGGCGAGCGCAATGGCGATTTCGACATCTATAGGATCTCTGTTGGTGGTGGACAAGAAACACGGATGACCACAGCCAAGGGCCTGGACGACGGCCCGGAATATTCGCCTGACGGGAAATACATATACTTCAACTCCGAGCGTAGCGGCACGATGCAAATCTGGCGTATGCGGGCTGATGGGAGCGATCAGCAACAGATCACTTCCGACAACTTCAACAATTGGTTCCCGCACATCTCGCCGGACGGCCAGTGGATGGTATTCCTCTCCTACGACAAAGACGTAAAAGGCCACCCGGAGAACAAAGACGTGAGGCTGCGTATCCTTTCGGTTGGCGGAGATAAGAAGATTCAGGTGCTGGCCAATCTATTCGGCGGCCAAGGCACGATCAACGTGCCGTCGTGGTCTCCTGACAGCAAGCAGCTAGCGTTCGTCAGTTACCAACTGATAGCAGAGGAAAACAACGGAACGAAATAAACTGGCGAGTCTATCGTCGGGCCCCTGCGTGCATATGCCATCGGCGTCTTTCCACAATGCGAAGAAATCTTGATAGGCACGAACAGATTAGCGGAAGGACTTAACGGCAGCGTCCTCGTCGTCTTTGATGTCGAAGAGGGTGTGCAGCTTTGCGATATGGAGCAGGTCGTGAGCCCTCTTGCTGAGGTTCACCAACTTTAGTTCGCCGCCCCGGTTGCGAATAGTCGTATAGCTAGTGACCAGCGTGCCGATGCCAGAGCTGTCGATGTAGTTGATATCGGCAAGATTCAGTAGGATTTTTCTATTTCCTTTAAGCGCTAAGTCGCGGATAGCGTTCTGTAGGGTAACGTTGCCTTCGCCCAGTGTGAGCCGGCCGCTGAGATCCACGATGATGACATCATCTACCTCTCGCGTGCTGGTCTGCATATTTCGGAGGCAGCCTCCTTCAGTCGCGCTTGGACTCGACACCTCACCCCATGCCGCAGTGCGCTCCAGCCGACGTCTCGGGCACGGCACACCTCCCCCATGCCACCGCACCGATCGGCGATTGGATTTCGGACGGGCCTGGTTTCGTGCTAGGAGGGAAGGGCATCCGTGCAACGCGATTATATCTCTTAAAGCCAAAAACTAGGCGTTCCTGGACCTACACCTTCTGAGACAAAAGGTTACTTCGTGAGCACGATCGGCACGGGCTGGTCGTACGGTTGGACCACCACGCTGATCGACTTGCGTTTGTCGAACGCGTCTTGCGTAACCGGGAAGCTCACTATGACAGTGCCGCGAGCTTCACCGCCAGGCAGGATTTTGGTTTCGGGCAGTAGCGCTGGCTCAGCATGCTCCTTCAAGACGGGGAAGGCCTGAAAATAACGGCCGAAATCCACGGCGGAGCCGGGCTCATCACTGAACTCTCCGCTGTCGGTCTTCAGGGTAGCCTTGATGTTGTGAATCCAAATCGGCTTGTTTCCCGTGTTATGTAACGTGACATTCACTGCGACGAGCATCATGTTCTGATTGGGCACCTCGGCTGCGGTGACATTGTCGATGGAACCCGCGCCTTGCGGCTTCGCGCGCTGAACGACAGAAACTACAGTCGCGACCACTACGACGATAACTAGCCCGGTCAGCACGATCTTCGCGGGCGGCAGGTTGCGCTTGGCGGTACCGAACTCCTCGCCGATGTCAAAGCGGGTGCCAGGCTCCGGCATCGCGGTCGGAGAGGGGGACTCAGGCGGCGTACCAGGAGTGGCGGGGGCCGGGGGGTTGATCGGTGTTTCGTCGGGCATAGTCGGCCTATTTTGTAGTGATTTTACGCGGTCCTAAAGGAAAAAGTCTTTACCGCAGAGGACGCGAAGAAAAACCGCCGAGGACGCACACAACTATGCAGACACACAGGAACGGTGGTGGTTTGAATTCCCGATTTCTCGGCGAACTCAGCGATCTGCCGCTAACTCGCATCACCATGCATGCTTTATGGCTTTGGCGAATTTCTGGGCGGGCAGCGTGTTCAGAACATCATCTTTGGTGAGCCACGCGCGGCGGGCTTGCAGCACACCATAGCGGATTT
>QIAR01000748.1 GCA_003225595.1 Acidobacteriota bacterium
GAAGTACGATGTATAGCTGCTAGCTTTCAGCCATCAGCTCTCCCGTTCCCATTAACCGTCAATTCTGAGCGAAGCGAAGAACCTGTGCAATTGGATTCTGCGAGGGCGGGCTCGTGCTGGCCTTCGGCAACCAAGTCGAGCGCGGCATAGTCGTGGTTTTCGGCTGACTGGCGCGCCTTTTCGTGGGGCATGCAAATGCGAATCTTGCTGGCAAATTCCAGCATGTGCGATTGAAGCCCCGGTCGCGCGGACGGCTATACTAACCACGGTCTTCCCATGCGTTACGCGCTGCGATTTTTGTGGAACGCTACTCGCGGGCACCGCCTGGCCCCGTGGCGTAGCCCGTATCTTCTATGGCGCATCGAGACCTATTGCGGCGTGAAAATGCAGCAAATCGGGTTCCTGGAGTTCTGGAAATTCATCTGGCACGAGCGAAGCAATCTTTGGCGTTTTCTGAAGTGGACAGCTGAGATGGAGCGCTATGTCCACCCAAAACCGAAGGGAGTATAGCGATGGCCCAACAGTCGGGTGACCTCAGGCCCAAAATCTCCTGGGACACAGAGTGAGACAACCGAGACGACTATTTATTGCTCGTTGCCACGGCCGCCGCATCTTCCACGATGATATTCACATCGCTGCCCTTGCCCGCTCCGAGAACCTGAGCGGCAGCGGCGCGGTTGGCTGCGATCTCGAGAAAACCCATGCTGCCCAGGATTCCGAAGACCTCGCCTGGGGCGCCTTGCGAGTACGCGCTATACATCTGCGTGATCTCTCGATTTCCAATAATGATCTTGAAATGTGGGGGTTGGGCCTGAAATAGCGCCGGAGCGTCCTGGGCTGCGATGTTGGTGATGAGATTGCCGAAACGGTCCACCTTCAGCACTACACCGCGCAGCGTCTGGTCATCCGCTGGCTGTGGCTTCGGAGCCGAGAAGCGCACATAATCATCGATCTCCGCCCCAAAGCGCGACGGATCCACTCCCTTCGACAGATAGGCGACAATCGGGGCAAAAACATCGCGTGCGTGGAAGGTGTTGCTAACCGGCTGAAGAAAATAATGGTCGGCCGTAACATGACGCACCGAGAGACGCTCCTCGCGGTCATAAATCAGCGAGAGCACACCGTTGTCCGGCGCCACAAAAAAATGGCGCTCGCTCGTCACCAGAATTGGGCGGCGCGCCGTTCCCACGCCCGGGTCCACGATCACCATGTGGATGGTGCCGGACGGGAAGTAGGAATAGGCCTGCGAAATGGTAAGCGCTCCGTCCAGCACATCGAAAGCCTGTACGGAATGGCAAATGTCCACGATCTTCGCATCCGGGACGATTTCCAGGATGACGCCCTTGATGGTTCCGACGAAGTGATCGTTATGTCCAAAATCGGTGGTAAGGGTAATGATCGGCGAATAAGCCAAAGATTCCTCGCTTGCCTAGTCCCAAAATCTGCAGGTTACTGAACCTAACCCGATTAGATAAAGAGAGTCAAGGCACCGAAGTAACGGCGTCCATTCGATTGATCCGGGATTGCTCTTGAAACTGGGTTTTGCAACCGCGAACGTCAGGACATCTATCGTGGCTACTAACACGCTGAAGAATCAGGGGAATAAAGCCACAAAGACACGAATCCCCGGGGAACGCTTCTGCGGAGAGAACAACCCCCTACGCAAAAAGGTCGTTTCCCCGGGGACGCACGACCTGTTTTGAGATCAATATCCGATGCAGGCTTGTGCGCGGAAACCTTTTCTTCAGGCTGGCCGGGGCATCCGTTCCGGTCCCCCACCCGTGCCTTCCCGGCTGACGCTCTCCCGAACCTTTTCTCTTAAATTGCTGGCCTGTTCGGAAACTCGGTCTTTGATGTTGCTGGCCTGTTCGGCGATGGCGTTGCGTGTTTCTTCGCCAGCTGCGGGTGCGAAGAGCATTCCGACACCCACGCCAATCCCCATGCCGAGGAGGAAATTCCCCAGCTTGGACGACCAGCGCTCGCGACCGCGAATGGCGTAAGACGCGCGTTCCAGCCGATCTACAGCATCCTCGTACTTTTCCTTGGCCGTGTCAGACCAGTCGTCGACCCGATCACGGATATTGCCTACGGCTTTTTCACGCCGGCCCGGCTCAACCAGGAGAAGTCCCGCTCCAAGTAATAATTTCAGCAGCTGTCTCATGTTCTTGTTCATGGCTTTGTGTAGACGCCCTTGCGAGGTTGCGAGCCACTCGCGTAAACGAGTGATCACACGATCGATTCACCTGCGGTAACCAGGAGTTGAACCTCGCAGCGCCACTTCCTCTGTAACAAGCAATGGGTTGGTTTCACATCCCGTGAAAGCTGTACTTGATCCGGGACATCACTGTACGGCTCGGCTGGCCTTCAGGATAAGGATGAAAAATTACTTTCAAGTCTTAATTTCTAACGGCTTCGATGATTGAGTCGCGCTGCTTTCAGGCCACCGCTCAATGGATGCTGATGTTACCAGAGCCGGTGTGTACCTGGATCATTGGCCCGCCGCCACGTACTTTGCCGGAGATGCTGCGACGCGATTCCTGCACTCTGCCTTGAACCGTGGTTGTAACCGGCTCATCCACAACGATTGTTCCCGAACTGGTCGATAGGTCGAGATCAAACGCAGCCCGAGAAGGCAGACGGAGCCCAACGTTGCCGGATCCGGTTCTGACCTCCCACGCTCCAGTTTCCGTGCCGCCCACAGTGATATCGCCACTGCCAGCCTCGGCGTGCAGCGCCCCATCTACACCGTTCAGGGTAATGTTTCCCGAACCGGTGTGGACATTTACGTCTCCTACACCGCTTTCCTCGAGGCGAATGTCGCCACTGCCAGCGTGTGCGCTGAATGGGCCGGAAATCTTCACCGACTCAACATTGCCTGAGCCGGTGCGCGTACGGATCCCGCCAGTCAGATCTCGGAGCCGCATGTCCCCGGACCCGCTTTCTAGATCCATGTTTCCGTGCAGTCCTTCGAGCCTCTGATCGCCCGAACCGGTTCGTGTGCGCACTGTGGTTTCGACAGGAGCGGTGATCTCGTAATCGATCGAGATATCGTGGACGCTTACGTAATCAATTCGAATGCTGTTGCCGCTCTGCCGGAGGGGCGGGTTTTTCTCCAACTGTTCCACTTCCGCTTTCTTTCCGCCGTTGAACCAGCGGTCGCTCACGTGGATTCTCCCAATGATGGATACAGTTCCAGTTGCTCCGCTACGTACCGTGATATCTCCCGAATGGGTGAATACTTCCAGATCGACAGGGCCGCTGACCTGAAACGTACGCTGAAACGATCCCTGGACCGATGCGGTGGCAGATAAAGCTGCAACACTAACCGCGATGAGCAACGTCAACCACGAACAGATAAAACTGCGAATTGATCGTTTCATGTGTCCTCCAACCAGTTACAAACCGACGGAGCGCTTCGGGTGCTAGAATCCTCAGTGTCCTCTGTGACCTCTGTGGTAAAGGTTTTCTGGCCGCCGACTAACACGACGCTCATGCCCGATACTATGCTTGCAGTAGTCAAGCCGGAAGCCACGCCAGGCGCGGAGATTCGCGAAGTTAAGGTTCCGGTTTCGGGCGCGCAGCGACGTGCTGGTCAAAGTAAACGTCGCCTCTATCTGCGGCACCGACATCACGGAGCGGAAGCCCGGACCTTCGGGCCCGCGTGCAGGCTTCTCGATGCCGAACCGCCCAGCAATCTCCGCCCTATTGCAGCACGACTTGGTCACCTTCTTTCAGCCCGCTCAGAAGCTCAGTCTTAGCACCGTTCGAGATGCCGATGTTCACAGCCAACTTGCGCTTACCATCCTTGCCCTTATGGTCTGGAACTTCCACCGAAGCCTTCTTGTCCTTGTCGTAGATGATTGAACCTTCCGGAATCTGCAGCACATTCTTATGCTCTTCCAGGATGATTTCGGCGT
>QIAR01000244.1 GCA_003225595.1 Acidobacteriota bacterium
GCTTGAGAAGCATATGAGTGCCGCTATAAAAACGCACACGGCGACATATCCCAATACTGCACGAGGGCTTCGCTTCTTTCTGAACATCAGTGCTCCGAGCAGTACCATCTCTACAAAGAAAGCCAGCATCCCTCCTCTGGAGCCCGAAAGGAAGATCGTGCTGGCCATCAATACTGCACAAAAGCCGACTAGGATTCGCTGCGCACCCTTGAACAGATGGCCCATGCTGAGCACCAATGGAATCGGTACAAGCATTTCCATGAGGCCGGCATAGTGGTCTCGATTGACGTAACTCCCGTACATCGAACCACCAAACTGTGGAGTGCGCACCCAGAAGAGCTTACCGTTCGACGTCAGGTCCTGGGCGAGGGCAAACCACGCGTATAAAGTCCCAAAAACAGTCATCACGAGCGCAAATTTCTTGCGCGCATCTGCTCCCCTGATGGCCTCCATCGCGACCAGGAACACGATCCCGTATGAGACGTACTGAAGAGCTTCGTACTTAGTTACGTAAGTGTAAGCAGACCTGCGGAACGCAATCTGCAAGAAGATGAGTCCTAAGAAGAGGAGCACGGGAAGGTACAGAGGATTCTTGGATAAAGTCACTTGACTCGCAAGGAGCTGCTTTCCTGCCCAAACAACGAATACGGCCACCGCTCCCGCCTCGAAGGTGAAAGTCGACCACGCTTCGACGGCACCAAATGCCAATACTGCAAAGATCAGCAGGGCGCACAGTCCAAAAACAAGCGCCTGGTCGACAATTCCTGGCTCGGCGTGATGGCACCGCTGTAAGTCAGTGAACTCTTTCGCCTCAAGAATCGCGGAAGATGACATTTTAGGTGCCGATCCTAACTATTTTTCCACGAGCCTTAGACCGTCGATCCAAAGCTTTCCCCGGATGAGGGTTCCCGCAGGCTCACGGATGATCTTCAAGAGCACGAGGTTAGTGTCCTGGCCGGTCTTAAACGCCGTCTTTTGCAGACGCCAGGGATTGGTATCCAGTAAATCGTCGCCGAGAAAATATGCCGAGTTGGTGTAAGCGTCGACGATCGCGAAACGCGGGCCGCTTGCACTCACCAGCTCTTTCGTTTTGTATTCGGCACTGAACTCGTACTCGGTGTTCGGCTTCACCGGAATGAACTGAAGGACTCCTGCATCCGCGGCATTTTGCCCATCGAAGGTGATAGAGAGTGATCGTCTTCCGCTGTGAAACTCAGTCAGGTCCAAGACTGCGGTCGCGTGCGGTCCCGGCTGGTACCACCAGTCAAACCCTCCATTCAACACGTCCTGTTCAAATCCGCCGTTTACAATCAAGTTCTCACGGGAGGGAAGATAAGCCTGAAGTGAGGGATTCAGACTGGCTAGCTGCTGCCACGCCCTTTGAGCTGCTTCGACTTTGTGCTGCTCGAGGAGAAAGCGGAAGTAGGGAAATACAAGCTTCGGTGAAAAGGACTGGTTCAATGCGATCAGATGGTTCCAGACGTCTTCTGCTGCACTAGTTTGTTGTTTATCGACAAGCAAGCGCAGAAAGGAAAGATAGAGATCCGGTCTTCGCGGCAGCACCTGATCAAGGAGTTGATTCGCGTCGCCGGTGGCACGCCAGCAAAGCTGTAGCGCAGAGTCAGCGGATTCTCGGTCGTTTGCAAGAACCATTCGGAACTGACGAAGAGCCTTTTCCTGGCTGCCCTGAAGCAAAAAGAAATTGGCCGCTTCCCAAGCGACATGCGGCGTTGTCGGGTCCGCCTGCAGGGCATGTTCTACTGTCTCCTCCGTCTCGGCGGTGCGTCCTGTCACCTGGTAGGCACCTGCCAAATCCAGCCAATACCGTGCTGCGTAAGGATTCAAATGGACTGCCGTCGCATATGCCGGAATAGCGCCATCCTGATCTTGGCCGGACAACGCGAGATACCGTCCCAGTAGGTCGTGATATTCCGCGTTCGAAGGCTCCAGCCGGATTGCTTTTCGGAGATTCGACGGGTCCGGGACTGCTGCCAGACGAGATGCGAGGTAAGTGCGAAGACCCAAATGAAGATATAGTCCGCCGGAAATCAAGCAAACCGCTGAAAACGAAAGCTTCCTAAGTAGCGACCGCAGTTCAATCTGCATCTGAGCTAAAAACGATGAAAGCGGTGATTTGTGGTACTCGCCTGATGGCTCGGCCGCACGCAATCAAGTCAGCCACGCTACGAAACTTTGCTGACGGCGGAAGTTCCATTCTGAGGAGAACCGTCATCGTAGTAGTGTCCGGCATATCGACCGCCATAGGAGTAGTAGTAGTGGTAGCCGTCGGCGGAATGGAGATCAAGCGCGTTCAGCACAATGCCCATAACCCTGGCGTTGACCTGCAGCAGCAGGTCACAAGCGCGCCGAAGGGCGGGTTTTGTAGTCTGTCCCGAGCGCGCGACCAGGATGACTCGGTCTGCCTCGGGAGACAGGACCACCGCGTCAGTCACAGACAAGCATGGCGGCGTGTCAATGATTATGTGGTCGAACTCATTACGCCAGCGTGCGATGTAATCCTTCATGACGGTCGAGCTGAGTAACTCGGCGGGCTGTGGAGGAATCGGGCCGGCTGGCAAAATCCACAGTTTCGGAACCTGAGTAAAGGGGACTACTACGTCTTCGAACTTTTCAACTCCGCTGATGACTGTGCTGACGCCCCCTCCCGATCTTATCCCGAACATCTTCCCAATGCCGGGACGACGAAGGTCCGCATCCACAAGCAAAACGCGACTGCCACGCTGGGCCAATACCACCGCTGAATTGGCACTGATCGTTGTTTTTCCTTCTTGCGGCAGGGCGCTGGTGACGAGAATCACTTTTGGCGGTGCACCAAACGAAGAAAGTAGGATGGAAGTCCGGAGCGCTCGGTACGATTCAGCCGCTTGCGATTTCGGACGCGCATACGTAACAAGGGTTGGCGATTGCAGTTCGCCGTCCGCAGCGGGAACTGTCTTCAACCGCTTCCGCAAGTTGCCATTGCCTGAAACCTGTAGCGGTATCATTCCGAGGGCTGGCAGGGTGGAGATCGCACTAACCTGTTCCATATTTCTGACGGTGTTGTCGCAACTCTCCAGAACAAATGCCAGTCCGACGCCCAGGCAAAGACCTAAAATAAAACCGAGCTTTATGTTTCGGGGGACATCGGGCTTTACAGGGAACATTGGCGTGCGTGCGACATCTACGACGCGGATGTTGCTCGATCTCAGACCGGCAGTCACTCCCGCCTCCTTTAATTTCTGTAAGAGGCTCAGGTATAGCTGTCGGTTAGACTCAGCGTCGCGCTTTAAGACGGAGTACTCAATAGCACTTTCGTTGAGTAAGTTGGCCCGCTGCTTCTGCTGCTCAAATGCGGAAGTCAGCAATCGCTCTCGTTGAGCCGCGGCCAAATACTCATCCCTGATCCTATGCTGCATTCTGGTCTGTTCGACGGATATTCCCGACCGTACTTCTTGAAGCTGATTCCTCAGTTCCACAACCTTGGGATAGGCAGAACCGAATTGGGTCGTCGCCTGCGCGTGCTGAACGTTGAGATCTGCTTCTTTTTCGCGTAGCTTGTCGACCAGGCTGCTGGTCCCGCCGGCTTGTATTTTCGCAAAGGCAGTGGGATCACCCACCATGGCCGATTTGTAGTTGGCCTCCTTCTGAATGCGGTCAGTTTGCGCCTCTGTCAGCTCCTTATTGAGCTCGTCCAGCTTGGCGGTTACGATATTCTGTTTTTCGTCGATACCCAGGATGCTGTGCTCTTTCTGGTAACGTACGAGCTTCCCTTCTGAAGTCTCGACTTTCAACTGTAAGTCCGCTAATTGCCCTGAGAGCCATTCAGAAGTCTGCGTCGTGGACTCATACCGCTTCCGGAAATTCTCCTCGATGTAGGTCTTCGCAAGTTTGTTGACAATGTCTCTGGCAAGAACCGGGTCCTGGTGAATGTAACGTAGCTCCAAGAGTCGGGTGCGGGGGATTACCCGCACGCTCAGACCGCTATGAAATGCTGCCAGAAGCGCCGTGGTCTCCTCATCATTATTCGGCTTCAATTCAGACAGCCCCTGGGCTCCGGGATTGGGCTGAGAAGCTGCTGTGCTGCCCACAAATCGAGGATCCTTGTCGAGGTGCATCGTCTCGATGACTTTAAGCGCGAGAGCATCGCTCCGCAGGATCGCCGTTTGCGTCTCCAGGGTCACGTTGTAGTCCCAGTCTTCACCGGGTGATCCCCCGTCGCCGTCTTTCAACCCGAGCGCGTTGAGGTTCTCCGGAAAAATCGCCAACTGGGAAACCGCTTCGTACAGCCGGGTCTGTTTCATCGTCGCGACCGCGGAAAGTACCCAAACCACGATCAAGGTTACGAGCACTGCCCATTTTCGTTTTCGTAAAACGTGCCAGTAATGTAAGAGATTAATGGCATGGCCCGATGCACTGTACGAGTTGTACGAGTACGGAATCTGGCAGCTAGGGGGTGTCTGATCTAGGATTTCCAACGAGCGCTGCCCGGGCAAGTTATCTGCTGACCTCACTACAATGGGCGAATCCATCGACTTAGGAATCTCTTGAGCCAGTACCGGGAAAATTTTTGATGTGAGTCGCTCGCGATTCTAACATGCATGAACCCCGCTTCACGATTTTTTTGACATTGCCTGTTGTCAAGTTTTATATTCTGGAGTAACCCAGCCAATTTTTCCAAAGGAAATCCGGTGGTCCGAGAAAAATTGATCCGTGCCGCCGTGTGCCACACGAGGAGCAAGGTTCAGAGTGTCGCCGCGCAGCCGTCATTCACACGCTGTCGGATGGTAAAGCCGTGAAGATCGTGCAGGCAGTGGAATGGTATTACCCTGATGGTGCTGGGGGGACTGAAGGTTACGTTTCGGCTCTTTGCCGAAAAATCAGGGACGCAGGCCACGAAGTATCCGTCGGGGCGCCCGACCCTCAGCAACTGCAACCCAAGACATATTGGCACGATGGGATAGCCGTGTTCCGGTATCCCATACCAAGCGAGCCTAGTCGGCGAGAGTGTCAGGGCCGGACACCAGCGCGTGGGGCTGAGTATTTTCACAAATGGTTGAAAGAGCAGCAACCCAATATCGTCCACTTCCACACATTCGGTACCGGACTGGGGCTACGCGAGATTAAGGCAGCAAAAGCGACCGGAGCGCGTGTTATTGCCACAACTCACTCTGCCAGCTTGGGGTTTTTATGCCAGCGTGGCACGATGATGCACTGGGGAGAGTATCTCTGCGACGGCATTTGCCAACCTACGAAATGCTCTGCTTGTGAACTACAGCACCGTGGGCTCTCTAAACAACTGGCTCGCACCATCGCTGCCTTGCCTCCCGCCGTATCGAGGCTGGCCGACACGCTACCGGGCAAGCTCGGAACAGCTTTGGGCATGAGCGATTTGATTGCCTTTAATCAGCGTCAGCAAGCCGAGATGCTTCAGTTGGTGGACGAGTTTGTCGTTCTGACCGCCTGGGCATTAGATAAGTTAATAGCTAATGGAGCCCCACGTGAAAAAATTCGCTTGAATCGGCTCGGCGTACGTGAATTACCATCGGCCAGGAAGCTCGGTCCCGATCGTCGTCCTACCCGCCGTCCGATAATGGTGGGATACTTAGGAAGGTTCGAAGCCATCAAGGGAGTTGAAGACTTTGCCCGGGCTATCGCCAGCCTTCCTCCCGACTTGCCCATTCGTTTCGAGTTTCGAGGTCCAGTAACGAGCGCTGCCGAGCGAGAAGTTGTGGACCACGTCAAAGGGTTAGTCGGCAGCGATCCGCGGGTCATGTTTACTCCTCAAGTCCCGCCACGACAGGTTTATGAAGCATTGTCCAGCTATGACGTCCTATGTTGTCCATCGGTGTGTCTTGAAGGTGGACCTACGGTTGCACTCGAAGCTCATGCAATTGGAACGCCGGTGATTGGAACTCGCATCGGAGGACTGGCAGAGATCGTATCGGAGGGCACGAACGGACGCCTTGTAGCTCCCGGCGACTGGCGAGCTTTGGCGGATGTATTGAAGCAAATCGCTTTGGACCCTAGCTCCACAATCGACAACTGGCGCCAGTTTGTCTCGAATCCACGGGTGATGGATGAAGTTTTGGCAGATTATCTGAATTTGTACAACAGGCCTGCACTTCATTCAATGGAAGGCGCTTGTGTAGCTGCCGTTGCCAAGAATAATCAATTTAAAGGCAGAAGTCTCCTTTGAGAAGACGAAATGATCTCAGTTGAGCACTGTCCGGTGTGCAAGGGGACTGATCTGCGACCTTTTGCGATGAACCGATGGTCGCAGCAGGCACTCCACTTCGCACAAGCCCGCTGCGAAGACTGCCACGTGTTGATTGCGCAGCCTCAAGCTTCGGATGAAGAGTTGGATCGGTATTATCTCAACGTGTACTACCAACAGAAGTGGCCAGACCCCGACGCGATATGGAAATACAATCCGTTGGCATACGGCCGGTACGAACTTCCGCTGATGCGCAAGATGTGGAGCACGTGGCCACCTCCAGATTCAGCAGAGACAGTTGAGATCGGATGTGGTTACGGAGTTATGCTGGAGATGTTGCAGAACTTGGGGTATAAGGCGCGGGGTGCTGATCCCAGCGCTAGGGCTATTGACTACTGCCATTCCCGCGGACTGAGCGCAATGATTGGAAAATCTCCTGGTTTACCGTGGTCGCCGGCCAGCTTCGATTTAGCGCTCGCACTGCAGGTTATCGAGCATATGCAAGATCCGCTCGCCTTCGTTCATGAGTTAGTGAGTCTAGTCAAGCCCGGTGGTGTGATCGTGATCGCCACAGAGAATGCTGCGACGAGTCAGTACTTCGCCGAACGTGTGAGCGCCCGTATTCGAGGTCGGATTCCCTCATTTCAAACCTCACCTGATCATACATTTGTCTTCAGGGCGGAACATCTGAAGAAAATGTTGCTAGATGCAGGGTGTGATGAGGCAAGGACAGAAAGCTATTCATACGTGCCCGAGCATGAATCCCTGCACTGGAAGGCTTACAAGGGTTTTTTCCGTAGCATTGATCGCATTCGCGGGCATGGCGAATTTCTCTTGGCGGTCGGGCATCGGGCAGTTGGCGACCACGTCGAGGATAATGACACCTACTCATGGCGCTAAAATCACTCTTAAAGAACTCCGGACTTGCGTTACTTGGCCGCGTTACGCGTCGATGCGTTGTGATGCTGCCTCAGGAGGCGCGCAGCGAGAGCGAGATCTTTGACTTACGAGCGCCGTACAGTGCCGACGATCCACTGCGGATAGAGCTACGCGAGACGATCCCAGGATCAATCACGGCCACACTACTGGAGTACAAGGGCCACTTTCCGACGGGACGATTGTGGGAAAGCTCACCATTCAAGTACGCTGGTCCCTGCGACTTTGTATTTAGTTTATCCGACGGCATGGTTCACATCGCTGGTCACAGCTGGGGGAAGGCTCCAGTCCCTCGAAGTCGCCGGTTTTGCTGGTTATTTACACTCTCCTCAGAAGACAATTTAAAACGCAGTCGAATGACTGGGCACTACTTTAAGGTTAGCAATCGTGTTAATGATGCCCAGTATTTCCAGGGTGACAACTATGTTAACCATAAACTGCAGAGTATCGGAGAGCATGCACGTGTAATCGAGTTGATGCGGCAGCATGGAGCGAACGATCCGGTGCTCGAAATCGGGTGTGCGACTGGTGGCCTGCTGGAAGAATTAGACAAAAAACGAATTCAATCATACGGCCTTGACATATCGGAATGGGCTGTCGAAAAGGCGCAGGAGAAACTGGGACCGGATCGAGTTTGGTTATGTGATGCGGAAGCCAAAAGCTACCCAGAAGCTTTGCTGCGTCACGGTCCTTTTGGCACTCTGGTACTCTGGGCTGTATTCGAGCACTTCCGCAACCCTTTCGGCGTTCTGGAGAACTTAACGCGTTTTGTGCGTCTTGGCAGCACGCTTCTGATTAACACAACGAATGCGAATAGCCTGTGCCATACGATTTTCGGTCCGGAGTGGGAAGGATTTTTTGACTGGACACATCTAGGTGTGGAGCAGGTAAGTGTTGCGGCGCTGGCACGAGAGCTGCCGCGTCTGGGTTGGCGTATCAGCGAAATGAGCACTCATTTGACTTGGGACGGCAATGCGGATCCCACTCGCGCCACACTCCGGGAATGGTGGGCCGCGGATGCGCGTTTCCGCCGTATGTTGGTCGAGCGTGATCTGGGTGACTTAATCACTTGTGTCGCGGTGAGGGAGTGAACGCAAGCTCCTCGAATGCCGAAACATTGCAATGCCAAATAGTTCGTCAATTCGAGAAGGGATGAGGCGCATACTGGGCCCTCGTTGGAGCACTAGGTTGCGATGTGCTGCGCGTGGGAAGCCTCTCCCGGTTTGGGGCAATTTTCGTCGTGCAGATCCGT